>JABFSC010000111.1 GCA_013140885.1 Deltaproteobacteria bacterium
GAGGAATCCGCGGTCACCGTCTTGATGACGCGAGAACAGGACGAGGCGCTCGCGCTCGATCAACGGACCGCCACCGCGAATCATTGGGAAGGGGACCTCTTCGTGTCGATCCATGTCAATTGGCTCACGCCCAACACCCTGCGCGGCATCGAAACATTTTATCTGGGCCCCACGGATGATCCGACCTTGCTTCATCTCGCACGCCGGGAGAATAGTCAGACCGCCTACTCCCTCGCGGAGGTCCGCCAACTATTGGAAGACATGTTCATCGACGTCAGAAGAGGAGAATCGCACAAGCTCGCCACCACCATCCAAGAGGCACTCGTGACGACACTGTATGCCATCAATCCAGCACTAGAGGACCGGGGAGTCAAAAGCGCGCCGTTCGCGGTGCTCGTGGGCACCAAGATGCCGGCGATTCTCACGGAAGTCTCGTGCTTATCGAATCCCGAAGAGGTCAAACTCCTCGCGAGCCCATTGTATCGGCAAGAAATAGCCCAAGCCCTCTTTCGTGGCATCCTCACCTATGCCACCACCCTTCAGCACTCCACAGAGAAAGGAAACGAACACCCATGAGTCAGAAAAGTGACATCCTCTATGTCGGGGTCGATCTTGGTACTTCGCACAGTGCCATCTCCGCTTCTAATGGAGAACACCATGTGATTGAAAGTTATGTCGGCTGGCCAGTCGATATGGTCGCCCGCAAAGTCATCAAAAAGCCAGTGATGATTGGCCGCGAAGCCCTCGACAACCGGTCGATGCTCGACTTACGCCGTCCTTTGGAGAAAGGGGTCGTGAAGGAAGGCTCGGAAAAGGACGCCTCCGCCGTGCACGAACTGCTGCGGCATCTCGTGGGACTGGCGAAAGGCAAATCTGGCGCGGACGGGAAACGCAAGGTACACGCGGTCGTTGGCGTCCCGGCTGGAGCGCTGCGCGCCAGCAAACACATGCTCCGCGAGGTCCTGAAAGGCACGGTCGATGGCCTGATGATTGTGTCGGAGCCCTTTGCCGTGGCGTATGGCTTAGAGGAGTTGCTGCACTCGATGATTATCGACATTGGCGCGGGCACCAGCGACTTTTGTGTGATGAATGGGCGCTATCCCACCGACGAGGATCAACGCAGCGTGACGACCGCGGGAGATACGATTGATGAACAGCTTGCGAAACTAGTCAAGGAGAAACACCCGGACGCGCAATTCTCGATCCACATGATCCGTGAATGGAAAGAGAAGTGGAGTTTTGTCGGTGAGCCCAAGCAACGGGCGATGGTGACCGTTCCCGTCAATGGCAAACCAACTTCGCTCGATATCACCAACGAAGTGCGCACCGCCTGTGAGCAATTATTGCCGCCCATCTCAGAAACCATGCTCGACCTGCTTTCTCGGGTGGATCCCGAATATCAAGAACGGGTCCGCAACAGCATTATCCTGGCCGGCGGTGGATCACGCATTGTGGGATTAGGCCAACATTTACAGGAAGCTCTGGGGCAAGTGGGGCACGGGAAGGTCCGCATCGTCGATGATCCCGTATTCGCTGGATCGAATGGCGGCCTGGCTTTGGCGCTTGATGCCGTCGATGCCGATTGGGAACAACTCACCGTCTAACACGTGGAGAGCAAGCGTTATGAAGAGCCGAGAACTACGTTTCGTTTTTATATTCAGTAGTGCAGCCGCCGTGTTGTTCACCTTCCTGTTGGGAGCTCCCTACTGGGCCTTGTCTCAAACTCCTCCAGCCGGCTCAACGCCCCAGAAGCCGCCGACGACCCAAACGCCACCTCCAGGAACGGCGGCAACCGGGCAAGCACAAACGCAAAAGGGCAGTGTCTCACCAAGTGAGCTCGACCAACGACTCCAAACGCTCACTCGCAGTCTGGAAGGGACCGAGAAGAAGATCGCGGAATTCTCCAAGCTCATCGCCCAGGAACGGTCACGCCTTCCCAGCGAAAGCGTGCTCCTCGATCAGTACTTATTCTTGCAGTCGCAAGTGCAAGAACTCGGGGCAAAAGTCGAGCAACTGCGTAATCAACCTGGCGCGACTCCCCAACAGGTCACACCCAATGCGGCGGCCCCCGAAGCGGGAGGAAAAAATTCCTTGCCCCTTTTCAGTGCCGTGTTCCTGCCGATCCTGATCGTGCTGCTCTATGACCGGCTGTTCAACGCGCGCAGGTTCTCCCCACTCGAAGAGCGCATTGAGCAAGTGGAAGATTATGCCTACGGAAAAGATACGGGCGAGGGAGACCCTTCCAAGGAGACCAAGAAAGAAGAGGGATAGCGCGCTTCCCGCGATCGGCATTGGCAATCTCACCATCGCGATAAGGAAAAGAGAAGACCTCCGCCCACCGCTCACGACTTTACATCCGCCCTCGTCCTGCATAAGAATGCGGTGCTCTGACTCGCTAAGGAGGAACAGTATGGCAGCAGTGACATCGCAAACGGACTCACCGCGCAACATCTGGCGGCAAGTCACGCCGGGACATGGCACCTGGACACGGACCGCGCGGGCGGGCGACCCTAACAAATTCTTCATGGTCTCGGTGGACACGCACGGCATCGAGCCAGTGGATTTTCTCTCGAAGCGTATCGAGAAACAGTACCTCGACCGTATTCCCCACGTCATGGTGGATGACGATGGCGCTGAGTGGATGGTCACCGAAGGTATCCAGCCAACCCTGGTCAAACCCGGACGTGATGCCGTCAAACATCTGATCGCGCGCGAAGCCTACGAGGAACCCGATTACTTCCAACCCTACACCAGCCGCATGGAGGCAGAAGATCGCTTGCGCTATCGAGCGGGAGGAGATTTGTCACAACGAGTGCGAGATGCCGATGCCGACGGGGTCGATGCGGAAATTATTTTCCCCAACAAAGGGCTGCTCTGTTTCACGACACCGGACCCGGTCTTTCAGCAAGCGATGTTCCGTGTCTGGAACCGCTGGGCCCAGGAAACCTTCGCCAGCCATTGGGACCGCTTCCTGCCCATGGCGATGATCGCGCCGGGTGATCTTGAGGGGGCGATGGCCGAAGTACGTTGGGCGGCGGACCACGGCTTCAAAGGGCTCACGCTCCCCAATAAGCCGATCTTTGGCCCCAGCAAACCAGGCGAGCTGCAATATAACGACAAGCATTTTGACCCGCTCTGGTCGTTGATCGCGGAGGTCGATCTGCCGGTGACCTTCCACGTCTCAACAGGACGTGACCCCCGCGGCGTCACCGGGCTGGGTGGCGCGGTGATTAACTATGTGTGCCATTCGATGCCCACGGTGATGGAGCCGCTGGTCAATCTGATTGGCTCCGGCGTGTTCGAGCGTCATCCGACACTCAAAGCGGGCTCGATTGAAGGCGGCATCGGCTGGGTGCCGTGGATGCTGGAGGCGATGGATTATTCCTTCCAAGCCCATCACATGTGGGTACGCCCGGTGATGCCGGAGTTACCGAGCGTTTACTATCGACGCAATTGCTTCTCGGCGTTCATGGAGGACCACGTCACGCTGCCTCGCGCGGAGGAGCTGGGCATCGTGGATAACCTGATGTGGTCCAACGACTACCCACATCACGAAGGCAGTTGGCCGCATTCGGCGGAGAGCATTGAACGACAGATGCACTGCCTGTCGGAAGCAAGCCGGGCGAAGATTCTGGGGCTCAATGCCGCGCGGGTGTTCAAGCTGAAAGTGGCGGATTAGATCTCTCACCAAGAAACGCGCGTAACCGCTCGGCGAGTTCCTGGGGTTTTTCTTCGGGGATGAAATGCCCACAGTCCGGCACTGAACCGCCTTCCGCCTGGAGCGCGACTCGCCGGAGTGACTCAACCACCATCTCACCACGTCCCCGCGAGCCACCACCGCCGAGCCCCAACGTGGGCATCGGCAGCTTGAACCCCGTCGAGAGCAGCGCGTGGTTGTCGGCGATGTCTTGGGGCAACGCGCGGTACATGTTGAACCCCGCGCGCATCGCTCCGGCCTGAGAGTAGGCCCGCACGTATTCACTGATGTCGGCGTCGGTGAAGACGCCGGCTTGATCGACTCCCCAGTTGAAAAACCACTCCAGATAGATCCGTTCACGCCCAAACGTCAACGCTTCTGGTAAATCGAGCACTTGATGAAAGAGATGATGCCAGCGCGGCAGTTGACCCGGCGGGGTCACGCCACCAAGTCCCTCTTTTTGCTCACCGACCACGGGCACATCGAGCAGCACCAGATGAGAAACCGCGTCGGCGTGATCCGCCGCCAGTCGAAACGCGACCACCGAGCCGACATCATGACCAACGACGGCGAAGGAGTCGTACTTGAGCTGCTCGTGCATCAATTGCCACACATCCGCCGCGACGGTCTTCTTGTCGTAGCCACCAGCCGTGCGTGAGGAGTCGCCTAACCCACGTAGGTCGGGAGCGATGAGCCGATACGTGTCGGCCAGCAGTGGCATAATCAACCGCCACTCGTACCAAGTTTGTGGCCAGCCGTGCAGCAAGACCACGGGTTTGCCTTGGCCCAGGGTCACGTAATGTAAGCGAACTTCCTTGACTGTCGCGTAGTGATGTTGAAAAGCGGAGGCGTTCATGGGGGCTCCTTTTGGTTCTTTCACAACAATTGAGTAAGGAACGATCAGGCGGTTTCGACATCGCGTCGGATAAAAGACAAGACCTCCGCGTCGTGGGTTTCGCCGTGCAGCAAGAGCCGACTTCTGAGGATGCCTTCACGCACGGCGCCGGCTTTCGTGGCCACCCGCAGACTGGCGAGATTCCTGGTTGAAATAATCAGTTCCAGACGGTTGAGCGTGGTGTGCTCGAATCCCCATCGTGCCAGGAGGCGAGTGGCGGTGGTGGCCACCCCACGGCGCGTCGCCGAAGAGCGGACCCAATACCCAAGGTTCGCGCGGCGGTTGTCCCAGTCAATGGTATTGAGTCCACACCCACCCACCAGTTCGCCATCGCGCGCGACCATCACAAACTCAAAAGCATTGCTCGCTTGACGTTGCGCAATTTGGGTCTCCACCCACGTGCGCAGCTCATGAAGAGTGTAGCCAGGATGACACCAAGGCATGAAGGGCTGGATTTCCTTCACGGACGTGATGATGGCTTCGTAGGCGGCGGGAACATCATCAAGCGTGTAGGGGCGAATCGTGATGTCTGTTTGTAGCGGCATGTGCTGTCTCGTGCTTTCTCAGTCTCGTGGCTTGGCAACGACTTTCGCAGCGACCTCGCGGAGAAGGCCCGCATGCTCGGCCAGAGCCAGGCAGCCACCATTGCCATTGAACTTCCGCAATGCCTGCTCAATGGCAGTGACGACACAACCCTCATTGAGCATCTCCGCCATGCGCATGACCACGTATTCATCCGCCACCGCTTGCGGCAAGGCAACGCCGGATGCTCCTGGAGCCTGCTGAGGGCTGTTCCAGACCGCATCGTCCCAGCCATCGTACCCATCGCGAGACCAAAAATGGACATTGCTGCCGTCCGCCCAAATGTAAATGTCGCCGCGCATATACGACATAAGGAAACTCCTCTCACCGCCAACCAAGAAGACAAGCGGTCACCGTCGGGCACTATTCTCCCGCTCTTTCCCCCTTATCGCCCGTTATCTTTTCGCGAGTTCCCTTTTTCGTGCAAGCCCCACGTTCAATGCCAGATTGAACAACTTCACGTTTCTGGTGTAATTCGGAGATGGAAAATTTTCTTGCCACAAGGGGACTGCCTTGACCTCGCCACAGGGCGAATTGTAAGCAAACGGGGGACGATGGATTAACTGACGGTGACGGGGAACTCCTCGAATCGTCCAGCGTGTTCTTGACCTCAATGAGGGCGCGAGAAAAAGGTACCACAGGAAACGGCTTTACCGATGATCACTCCAGAAAAGATTGCCGCCGCCGAAGTGCAAATCGTAGAAGAGTCGAAACGGATCGAGTTCTATTTGACCGAGTATTCGGTTGAATTGCTCGCCGCGAAAATGCACAGCCAGGAATTTGTCATCCCCGCCTATCAACGCGAGGATACCTGGGAGCCAGCGCGCAAGTCGCGGTTCATTGAGTCACTCTTAATGGGTCTCCCTATCCCCTTTCTGTTTTTTTGGGAGAGCCCCGCGACAGGAAAGCTGGAAATTGTTGACGGGTCACAGCGCCTCAGAACCATAGAACAATTCGTGCTTGGAGACCTGGTCTTAGGAGAACTGGATACGCTGTCCGAGTTGGAGGGGATGCGATTTCGAGATCTCCCGGAATCCAGACAACGAAAAGTGAAAAATCGCTCCATCCGTGGCATCGTGCTCAGTGAACATGCGGATGAACAAGCCAGATTCGATTTGTTCGACCGGATCAATACTGGCAGCAAAATCGCCAATAAAGCGGAAGTCCGACGCGGAGCACTGGTCGGTCCATTTCTTGATCTTGTGACCGCGCTTGCGGAAGAACCCGCTTTTAAGAAGTTGGCCCCCGTTCCTGAAAAGAGCAGAAAGCTTCGAGAGAGAGAAGAGCTGGTGACGAGGTTCTTCGCCTTCAGCGATGGACTGGAAGGCTACAAGGACAAGGTTTCTCCCTTCCTTTTTGAATACGCGAGAAAGATGACGGATCATTTTGCGGCTCATCCTGACAACGTAGCGCAATACCGCAAGCGGTTTCTCACCACGATGGCATTTATCCAGCGCGTATTCCCGCACGGCTTCCGACGTACCCCAAAAGGCATTGCCACCCCACGTGCCCGGTTCGAAGCTATTGCCATTGGCAGCTATCTCGCACTTCAGCAACGTCCCGAGTTAGCCGCTCAAAAAATTGACATCTCCACATGGTTAGAGAGCGCGGCATTCCGTGAGGTCACAGGTTCCGATGGCGCGAATGTTATCAAAAAGCTGACGAACCGCCTCCATTTTGTCCGCGACCGCTTGTTGGAAACGAAATGGCCGATACATTAACCCAGACATTTGAAGAGCGCTTGCGGGAAATAGAAACCTACTTGGACCTCCTGGAAGCATTGGAGTGACAGGTGCAAACCGGTCCTCCAACCATTGGTGGGGTCACGATTACGACTCAGCAGCAGAAGATTCTCCATTCGTGTGTCTACTTGCAGCTCTACAACCTAGTCGAGGCAACCGTGACTTGGTGTATTGATGCGGTCCGCGCCGCGACTACGGCTGATGGTCGTTGGCTCCCTGGCGATCTCTCCGAGGATTTGCGTCGCGAGTGGGTGCGGTCAACGGCGCGCACCCATATCCCCGACTTAACGATAGAACGGAGACTGCAATCCGCTGTCCATTTGTTCCAACACCTTATTCAGACTCGTCCAATTTCAGAGTGGGAACTGGAGAGAGGTCAGGGAGGTAATTGGGATGATCATGCCATTGAGTCAATTACTGACCGTCTCGGCTGCCAACTGCGAATCAGCCGTGATGTCTTGGAAGGAATCAAGCGACCCGTCCGTGATGACAAAGGGCCGCTGACGTTCATCAAAGACATGAGAAATAGACTCGCGCACGGTAGTCTCTCCTTCGTTGAATGCGGAGATAACGTCACGGTGTATGATCTCAGAGAGATTAAACACCGAATTGTCCGCTATCTCAGAGAAGTCATCTCCGCCTTTCGTACGTATATCGATACCTATGGATTTCTCCATCCAGCTCAACGTCCAGGTTCAGGTTCGTAACAATGGCGACTCGCGACTCAAGATACCGAGGCAAGGAGATTCGGAAGGCAGGCAACTCTCCGTTACTCGTCTGCGTTGATCTGTTCTGTGGCTTAGGTGGACTGACTCACGGACTGATTAAAGGAGGAGTCCATGTCGCCGCTGGCATTGATATCGACACGCAATGCCGCTTTCCCTACCAAGAGAACAATGACGCGACCTTCATAGAGGCCGATGTGAGGAATCTCACAAGCAAAGAATTGCGTGCGTTCTGGAAGGAAGGCACGCATAGCCTTTTGGCCGGCTGCGCGCCTTGTCAACCATTTTCCACTTATAGCCGTAAGGGACGAGGCTCTCGGAAAGATACAAAATGGGAGCTGGTCGCCGATTTTGGCCGGTTAGTACGAGAGGCGCGACCTGATTTTGTAACAATGGAGAACGTTCCACAACTGGTGGATCACCCGGTATTTGCCGCGTTTTTGGATACTCTTAGCGACTATCAAATATGGTGGGATGTCATCAACTGTGCTCAGTATGGTGTGCCACAGACTCGAAAAAGGCTGGTTTTGCTCGCTTCTCGACTCGGTCCGATCTCACTCCTCCCCCCTGTTGTTGACAAGAACGAGAATCCAGCCACAGTTCGGCATGCCATTGCTCATTTACCACCGATTGCCGCTGGCGAGTCCGACCCCAATGACACACTGCATTCCGCCTGTTCACTCAGTGAGCTGAACTTGCGGCGGATCAGGGCCTCACGACCAGGTGGGACGTGGCGTGATTGGGATGAAGCACTGATCGCGAATTGCCATCGAAAAGATGCCGGACAGACGTATCCGAGTGTGTACGGACGAATGGAGTGGGATGCTCCGGCACCAACAATCACAACGCAAAGTTTCGGCTATGGCAATGGACGATTCGGACATCCTGAACAAGACCGTGCCATCTCCCTACGAGAAGCCGCGATCCTACAAACCTTTCCAGAGACGTACCGATTTCTTCAAGAGGGAGAACCTGTACGCACTTACGTGTTAGGGCGCTTAATCGGCAATGCTGTTCCGGTCCGCATTGGCGAGATCGTGGCCCGAAGCTTCCTCAAGCACATCGCGCGGTTCCCAAAATAAAAGAACGAGCGGAAATCATTTTTTGATTTTCCGCAAAGAAGTCCTTGGCAAAGCCCAGTCCGCCTCCAGGGTCAGTCGTCCTTGGTGATAGTGCCCAAGCCACGGAAGTCGGGATCGACAATCGTCGCGCCCACCGGACTCGTCAGATTGACGTAGAAGGTCTCGTTGGGCTCCACCACCGTGTCGCCAATCACTGGCACCGTACAGGTCTTGCTCGTCTGCCCTGGCGTGAAGGTCAGTAGCGTATTGAGCGCCGTGTAGTCACTGCCCACCGCCGCCGTCCCATTCGTCGTGAGACAACGCACGGTGACATTGCTCGTCGCCGCCGGATTCAATGTGACCGTGAAGACAAAGTTTTTGTTCCCTACGTTTCCTTCCGTTGCCGTCACATCGGTGATGCTCAACAGCGGCCCATCATCATTGAGGATAACGCCTATCCCGCGAAAGTCGGGATCCACGATCGTCGCCCCCACGGCATTGCGCAAATTGACGAAGAACGTCTCGTTGGGTTCCACCACCGTATTGCTGATCACCGGCACCGTACAGGTCTTGTTCGTCTGCCCCGGCGTGAAGGTCAGCAGCGTATTAAGCGCGGTATAGTCACTCCCCACCACCGCCGATCCGTCAGCGGTGCTACAGTTCACCGTCACAGTGCTAGTCGCCGCCGGACTCAAGGTCACCGTAAAGACGGAGTTCTTGGTCCCCGCGTTCCCTTCCGTCTGTGTCACATTGCCGATGGTCAGGAGCGGTCCGACATCGGTGCGAAAGAGGGACGGAGTTTTCACGGTGGTCGGCAGTGCCCCACTCACCACCACGGCGTTGGCGGCATTGCGAATCTCCAGCGTCCCACCCGCCGTGGCGTTGTTGAAGCGCACGGTCACTTTCCGCCCGTCGCGCAACGATAAGGTCGCTCCCGTTTGTCCACTGGCGTCAGCACGCACCGCGCTGAGGACGGATTTATTGACATCCAATGTATGCAGAAAATAGGAGGTGCCGATGGCACTGTCGGTGACATCGACACGATACCCCGCCAACAGATCACTATCGAGGGATGGCCAAGCGCGCACAACCGTAGTCAGCCCCGTGGGCGCCAAACGTAGGACATCAAGACTATTGGCATTCGGCGCCACGCCACGGGTCACGCTGAACGTCTGCCCATTCACCACTGGCTGGACCGGGACATTCAGTGTCCAGACCTTGCGCGTAGTCGCGCCGACCGACTGCACGCGGTCAAAGACAATGAAGGTACTGGGCTTGATGAAGACAAATTCCCGCTCCACTTTCCCGACCTGCGCTTGCCCGCCGTAGACCGGCGTCACATTGGCCGAGGCGTAGTCATAATAACTGTTATGCGCCAAGGCGCGCATCGCGCAGGGACCCGCGCCGGTTTCCCCAGGTCGTTGCTGAATGATGGTGCCATTGTCCTCGATTCTCACCAGGTTATGCAGCGCCTCGCCCTGCTGAATGCCCGAATGCGAGTCGATATTGGCGTCGTAGGCCAGCCAACTGCCCTTGAACAGCGTAAAGCTCCCTTGATCGCGGTGGGCATGACTTTCCGTGTACGGGCCACAAATGAAGTTGGCATACACCGCGGTTTTGTCCCACGCCGAGCGCATGGAAAACTGGCCCGTGCCACTGCCCCAGTACGCCGTCTCCAATGCAGTCAACGGGCGCGCGGTACTGCCTGCGTGGTCATACAGATAATCGCTGTAGAACATGAAACTGTTCTGCATGGTCGGCACCGAGGATTGCGCCAACAATGACTTGGCGACACCATCGACACCGGTCCCACGGAAGAGGCGCATTAGCTCCTGCAAATACTCGCGATGATAGTCAAACAACGCGGCGGTCGAGTCGCGCGCATGGTCCCCTGTTGGAGTCAGTTGATCCAGGGTGGGGACAATGCTGTGCATCAGGTGAGGCAGGGACGCGAGAGTATGCGGGGTTCTCGCGGCCACCAGGTCTCCGGTCGAACGCTCCCACCAGTCATACAAGCGCCACAAATTTTTCATGGCCGTGCCGTACCCCGTGCCTTCGCGGGACCCGCCCCCGGTGAGGTCGCGGGTAAAGGTCGGGAACAACTGGTATTCCAGTTTGACCGTGCGGAATTGCGCGATCCAGGTCGGGGCTTGCGGATTCTCCCCATGCGTCGCCAGACCGAGCAACATGGTGGCCTCAAGAAACGAGTAGTAATAGTTGTTGACCGGGTTATCCACCGACCACCCACTCCACGGATAGGGCGTGGTTCCCCACTTGGCCCCCGCGGGATGCCACACATTCCACACGGCTTGGTTGGCGTAGGTCATCCACCGTTGTCGCTGCGCGACGGTCATCGAAGCGCGGCACCAGTCATAGACCAGCGCCAGGTTGCCGATCATGGGACCGACTTCCAAATAACTATCCCCCGCCACGGCGGGCCGCTGATGTTGCGCGATCAACGCTTCTTCCGACACCACGAAGGTTTCCGTGCGTGTGACCGCGTAGGTGCAATAGTTCGGTACGCCGGTCACCTGCTTCATCAGGGCGGCATACCAGGGCTCGAAGCCATAGTAATTGGCGGCGCCACTGAGCTGATTATCGACCATGGTCTTAAAGCGCGTGGCGGAGGGGGCATTCGTGCTGAGCAAGCCGCGCAAATTGGTTAACGTCGCGGCATTCGACACCAAAATCCGCGGGGTTCCGAGCGACGTGATCGTCACGGCGGCGAGCGCGGAAGTCGTGAGCGTCACACTCAAGACAACCGCTAGTAGTGTCACCCGGTGTGTGTTTGATGTCGCGAGATTGATCTTCATGGGAGTTCCTTTGGAGCGCGGGAGGACGAGACTGTCAGGCGCAGAGCGCCGCTGGCTCTCGACCGTTCTCCGCTTTACCTGTCGGCTCTTCGCGCGGTGAACTTTAATTGTAGGCGTTCAGCTATCAGCGCTCAGCAGTCAGCCAGACAAAAAAACACAGAAGATTGAGACCAACTTCTCACACACTAGAGGCTCCAGGGTACGGATCACCTGGTTTTGCTGAAAGCTGACGGCTGAACGCTTACGGTTGAGGGGAACTGGGGAAGGGAGAAGGTTTCCCGTTCGTGCTGAGCTTGTCGAAGCACGAGTAGGCTCATGGAAACGGTCGCTGAGGAATGTACCAACAGCTTCTCAGAGTCCAGGGCAGCAAAAGTGCCGAACCCCAATCGTACATGGACCGGGTGCCCCTGGCGACTTGTCGCCAGGGGCACCCGGGGCTATGGGTTAGTCGTCATTCGTGATCGTGCCGATCCCACGGAAGTCGACATCAAAGATCGTCGCTCCCACCGGACTGGTCAAATTGACGAAGAACGTCTCGGTGGGCTCCACTGCCGCGTCCCCGACCACTAGAACGGTGCAGGTCTTACTCGTCTGCCCTGGCGTAAAGGTCAGCGCGGTCGTCCCCGCCGTGTAGTCACCGGGGGCCACCGCGGTCCCATTGGCCCGGACACAGTTTACTGTCACGTTGGTGGCCGCCGCCGGACTCAACGTCACCAGGAAGTTGAAGCTCTTGGTCCCCGCGTTCCCTTCGGTCAACGTCACGTCGGTAATGCGCAATCGCGGCCCCTCGTCATTCAAGATCGTCCCAATCCCGCGAAAGTCGGGATCTATAATCGTGGCACCCACCGGACTCGTCAGATTGACGAAGAACGTCTCATTCAGCTCCACCACCCCATCTCCCACCACCGGCACGGTACAGGTCTTGAATGTCTGCCCCGGCGTGAAGGTCAGCGCAGTCGTCCCCGCCGTATAGTCACCGGGCGCCGTGGCGGTCCCATTGGCGGCGACACAGTTCACCGTCACATTGGTGGTCGCCGCTGGACTCAACGTGACGAGGAAGTTGAAGTTCGAGGTGCCCGTGTTCCCTTCCGTCACCGTGACATTGTTAATACTCAACACCGGGCCGTCATCATTAAGGATCGTGCCCAGTCCTTGTCCATCAAAAAGCGTTGCCGGTCCCACGACATTCGTCAGATTGACGAAGAAGGTCTCGTTGGGCTCAATCCCCGTGGGCGCGCTATTCCCGACCACCGGCACCGTACAGGTCTTGAGCGTTTGTCCCGGCGTGAAGGTCAGCGGGGTCGTCCCCGCTATATAGTCCGCGGGCGCCACGGCGGTCCCATTGGC
The DNA here is from genome assembly GCA_013140885.1 of Deltaproteobacteria bacterium. GTDB lineage: Bacteria > Desulfobacterota > Binatia > Bin18 > Bin18 > JABFSC01. The sequence goes on from JABFSC010000111.1 coordinate 12,863, forward strand.
TGTGACGCAGTTCACCGTCACATTGGTAGCCGCCGCTGGAAGCAGCGTCACTGTGAAGACGAAGTTCTTGTTGCCGACGTTCCCTTCCGTCGTAATCACATCGGTAATGCGTAGCAGCGAGCCATCGTCATTGAGAATGGTCCCGCGTCCTTGGCCATCGGCGAGGGTCGCTCCGCTTGGGGCACTCAGATTGACAAGGAACGTCTCGTTGGGCTCTACCGTCGTATCACCCACCACATTCACTCTCACCAGCTTGCTCGTCTGACCTGGGGTGAAGGTCAACACCGTCGGCGCGAGGGCCGCGTAGTCACCCGGTGCTATCGCGGTCCCGTTGGCCGTCGCGTAGGTCACCGTCACCGGGGTCGCGCTGGGATTGGACAACGTCACGGTAAACACAAAGTCTTTCGTCCCAGCATTCCCTTCCGTCGCTATCACATCGGTAATGCGCAAGGCGGTACTGTCATCGTTCGTGATCGTGCCGAGCCCTTGCCCATCAGCGAGGGTCGCTCCGCTGGGGGCGCTCAGATTGACGACGAACGTCTCGGTGGGCTCCACTGTCGTATTGCCCGCCACCGCCACCCTCACCGACTTGCTCGTCTGCCCTGGGGCGAACGTCAACACGGTTGCCGGAATCGCCGTGTAGTCTCCGGGTGTCACGGCAGTCCCGTTCGCTGTCGCGTAGGTCACGGTCACATTGCTAGCCGCCGCGGCGGACAAGGTCACCGTAAAGTCGAAGGCGGTCGTGCCACTGTTACCTTCGGCCTTCGTCACGTTGTTGATGCTGAGGAATCTATCCGAAGGATTGGCGCCATCCACCGTCATTGGCCCCTGACCAAGAGGATCCAACCAATCGCGCAAGCGTGTCGCGGCGGTACTGCCATCCCAAGCCACGGAAAACTTGCCATAGCAGTCGAATTCAGCGGGACTGCTACAGGAGGAAAGGCCCCCAGAGAGAAATCCCACTAGCTTTTTATTCACCGGATCCCATATCCCAGAGCCCGAAGAGCCCGGCTCAGTGATGCCATCCTCCCAATTCGCGATGTGCCAGTGCGTATTGCTGCCACCGCTCCCAATACAACTGTTGCTCGTCGTCAAGGGATCGTCGTTGAAGCTGATCGCCTTTTCATCGCCGCTTGGGTGGTGAATCCCCACGTTGCCTGACGGCACAGTGCCGGAACGATCCCAGCCGGAATAGAAGACGTTAAAAGCGGCCGCCGGAGTGTCATCAAGTTCGATCAAGGCCACATCCACGTCCGCGCGCGCCACTCGGAAGATCGCTCCCGTCTGGTTCTGGGCCAGCGAGCCGCCGCTAAGGGCGCCACACGTCAGTGATTCATAGTTCCAGAAGACTACGCTGGAGGGCGCATTGCCAACGTTTAAGCCACAATGATTTGCCGTCAAAAAAAACCGCCGGAAGGAACGTGGCACATCCATGATCAGAGTGCCCGTGCACAGGCCAGTGCCACTCACGGATAGCCGTCCAACGCTGCGGATCTCATTGCGCCACGCATTGCCCTCCGGGCAGATCACGTCGTTATTACAGGATCCTTGCTTCTCTCGCGGCAGCCGCTTAAAGAGGTCACGATAGCCAGCATTCACCTGAGTGAGCACCAAAGTGGGCGCAGCACTGGCGGCTGCCGGCAGATAGAGTTCCAGAACCGCGCTGTCGCCAGGAACAGCGGGGGTCCACAATTGTCCGTGCGCTTTGTTGTCGTGGGCCGTGTACGGCCCCTCGTAGTAGTCCTCGCTTTCGCTGACAATGTGCAGGGTCGCGCCAGCGGGCAAACGGTAGTGCGTGAAGGCAAAATTCAAGTCGGTGGCCTCAGGGACCAGGAACCGCAGGCGCCAGAGGCGGTCGCCATCGGGCAGCGACTCCCAAGTACCATGTGTTTGCGGTGTGATGTGGACAGCGATGGGCACGGCATACCGTAACGGCCCAGAAGTCGTCTCCACCGCATCTTTCGTAAGCTGGGCGGTGCGGTCGATGGCCGGAAGAACCACTTGGGTCACGGTCGTAAGCGGTTGCCCAGTCTGACTCTGGCTGCGCGGGAGCGATCCTTGGCGCGCGAAGAGTACGCTGGGGATCGCGAACACGAGTAGCGTGGTGAGGAGGACGGTGGTGTGACACCACAGATTGTTACGCCGGAGAGTCGGTTGTCCACAGCGCGGTAGGGGCTCCATGCCTGCAACCGCAACTAGGGCAACACTCCGGGGGAATGACGGCAACTGACCAAATCCGTAAAAAATCATCTTGCTTCCTTTCGTCTAGGGGGTTGATGATTGCAAGTTACATGTAGGGCGTTACATGCTGGGGAACAAATCGTACATTTCCTCTGAACAATTGCTGGAACATATCCTTCGTGTCGCACGGCTTCCCCGCTTCTCAAGGCATAACGGTCAGCGCGGCACGCACTCACCCTCAGCGCGCGCCGTACTTGCTTCCGCCTCCGTCAGTCGCTCGACGTGGCGAATTACCGCAACCTGTTCCCGCACCGGCGTGCACGGCGCTTGGATGCACCGGATATTAGCATTGACGCGGCTCTCGTACCCGTAGTGCACCCGAAGCGGGCCACCGAGATAGCCATCAAGCTCCACCCCAGCGGCACCGAGCGCATAGACATCATGGACACCCGCGCAATCGATTCTCAACAGGTACCGGGTGCCGACGTGCTCAATGGTGGCGACGCCGTAATGGTGTACTGCGTATCGAGTTTCCGTTCCCAAGGCGTGGAGGAGGGGGAAGGTGCGGATTCGGCTCCCGTCCCCGGCGGGGTACTGGAGCAAGCCAATACGGTCATCGCGAGCAGGGAAAGGATGGT
>JABFSC010000151.1 GCA_013140885.1 Deltaproteobacteria bacterium
TGCTGAACCTACACACAGGGCAGCTCAAGCTGATCGACTTCGGCATTGCCACGCTGCTCAATCGCGAAAATCCTCTCTTCCACCTCCCCACTGGCTTAGAAGGAACGCTGGCCTACCTGTCACCAGAGCAAACTGGACGCATGAATCGGATGGTGGATTATCGTACTGACTTCTACTCGCTGGGGGTCACACTCTATGAATTACTGACCGGCCGCGTTCCTTTTCTCGGAACCGATGCACTTGCCCTTGTCCATGCGCACATTGCTCAGGCGCCGCCCCCACCGCATGAATTGGTACCAGAGATTCCCCCTCCTCTCTCCACAGTCGTGATGAAGTTGCTCGCGAAGAATGCTGAAGATCGTTATCAATCGGCCCCTGGACTCATTGCCGATTTGCAGGAATGCCTGCGGCAATGGCGAACGACAGGAGAGATTGTTGCTTTCTCGCTGGGTCTGCAGGAGGTGAGAGAACAACTCCAGATTCCGCAAAAGCTGTATGGGCGCGAGCAAGATATCGATACCTTGGTGAGAGCGTTTACCCGCGTGAGCCAGGGCGCTTGTGATCTCATGTTGGTGTCCGGCCCTGCGGGTGTCGGCAAAACCGCCCTCGTGCGGGAAGTGTACCGACCCATGGCGCTGCAGCACGGATATTTCATTGCGGGGAAATTCGATCAATTCCAGAAAAACATTCCGTACGCCGCGCTAGCCCAGGCCTTTCGCGCTCTGGTCCAACAGATTCTGACAGAGAGCGAGGAGCAGATCGCCGCCTGGAGAAACGCCTTGGTTGCCGCCCTCGGGCTTAACCTCCAGGTTATGATTGACGTTATCCCTGAAGTTGAACTGATTGTTGGGCCACAGCGTGTCGTCCCCACCCGTCCGCCTGCAGAAGCGCAAAATCGCTTGCACCTGGCCTTCCAGAACTTTGTCCGCGTGTTTACCGGACCTGGCCGGCCCTTGACCCTCTTTCTCGACGATCTTCAGTGGGCCGACCGTGCGTCGTTACACCTTTTGCGACGGTTGCTGACCGCGGCGGAGAATTCCTATCTCTTTGTTATCTGTGCCTACCGAGATAGCGAAGTGACAGAAGCCCACCCAGTGGGGTTGATGCTGAACGACATTCGCAAAGAGGGAGGAACGGTCAATCATATTATTCTAGGTCCGTTGAACCTCCCGCATCTCCAACAGTTCATTGCTGACACCCTGACCTGTCCGCCAGAAAAGGCCACACCATTGGCGAAACTGGTGCTGGCCAAGACGGCTGGCAATCCCTTTTTCGTCACTGAGTTCCTCAAATCGCTTGCCACAGCGGGGCTCCTCGCCTTCGATACCCAGAAGCGTGAGTGGCAGTGGAACGTGGCGCATATTCGCGCACAGAACATCACCGATAACGTCGTTGAGTTGATGGTCGGCAAGGTACAAAGATTCGGCGCGAAGACGCAAACGGTACTGAAGCTGGCGGCGTGCCTGGGCAACCAGTTCGATCTGCGTACCCTCGCCACGGTCTATGAGAAGTCGTTCTCGGAGACCGCCGTAGATCTGTGGCCAGCCCTCACGGAGGGGTTCGTTATCCCCCTTGGTGATGCGTACTCATTGGTGGGCCTCGACGTAGAGGGACTCTTTGATGAAGTCTCGGTGGAGTACAAGTTTACCCATGACCGTATTCAGCAAGCGGTGTATTCCCTTATTCCCTCAGCGAATAAGCAAGCGGTTCACTGGCAGGTGGGGCAACTGCTTTTGTGTCAGACCTCACAAGATGAACAGGAGGCAAAGATTTTTCTCATTGCCAACCACTTGAACTCCGGGAGAGAGTCGATACGACACCCCTCGCAACAAAGTGAACTGGCGACTCTCAACCTGACGGCTGGGAAGAAAGCAAAAGCAGCAGCAGCCTACGAGCCCGCCTTCAGGTATCTCCAGTGTGGGGTGGAGTTGTTACGGGGAGACGCTTGGGAGGAACAGTATGAGCTAGCATTAACGCTTCACGTCGAGGCTGCGGAAGCCGCCTACCTGAGCGGCGACTTTCAACAGATGGAGCATTTGACTGCACTCGTGCTGCGCCGAGCAAAAGCCATGCTCGATAAAGTCAGAGCATACGAAGTGATGCTCCACGCCTCTTCAGCCCGGAACAACCTTGCTGAGGGTACGAGTATCGGACTTCAGGTGCTGAAACTTTTAGGGCAGCAATTTCCCCAAGCGCCAAACCAAGCCGATATAGTACGCGGTCGGGAAGAGACACAACAGGCTTTAGCCGGAAAACCCATTGAAGAGCTTCTCTACTTACCAGCAATGACGGACTCCTATGGGCTCGCTTCCATGCGGGTTCTCTCGAGCACGATCAACCTTGCGTTTACAACCTTTCCGCAACTCTTTCCCCTCATTGTCTTTCGCATGGTCAATTTATCGATCACACACGGCAATGCCCCTTTGTCCGCGCAAGCATACGCGACGTATGGGATCACCCTCTGTGCAGCAGGGGATATTGAGGCCGGCTATCAGTTCGGCAACTTGGCGTTGCACCTCGTAGAACGACTCAACGCCCGAGAACTCAAAGCTAGCGTAACGTATATGGTGCAGACCTTCATCCGGCACTGGAAAGATCATATTCGGGACACCCTTCCTCCCTTGTTGGCAGGGTATCAGGTTGGACTCGAAACCGGCGATATTCTCTACGGCACCTTTGACGCGCAAGGCTACGGTTTTCAGGCCTTCTGGATGGGTGCGGAACTGAACAGTCTCGAACACGAGATGGCGAAATACAGTGAAGTTATGCGTCGCCTCAAGCAGGATCAGATGCTCAAGTTGAACGAAATATATCGGCAACTTGTCCTCAATTTCTTAGGCCGTGCCAACAATCCGTGTCGACTCGTTGGCGAGAGCTACGATGAAGACACTGCTCTTCCGCTTCTGTTGCAAGCCAACGACGTCAATACCTTGTGCTTTATCTACTCGTCCAAACTCGTTCTCTGCTATCTATTTCGCGATTACCACCGAGCCGTTGAGCATGCGGCCGTAGCAGAAAAGTATTTGGCTGGTTTAGTTGGAACCGCGGCGATTCCCGCCTTTTACATGTACGATTCCCTGGCTAGGCTCGCTATCTTTCCCAACACCAGTGAGCCTGAACAGAAAAGTATCCTCGAAAAGGTCGTTGCCAATCAAGAAAAAATGAAGCTGTGGGCTCAGCATGCTCCGATGAACTTTCAGCATAAATTCGCTTTAGTAGAGGCTGAACGTGCCCGGGTCTTAGGAAATGACCGTGACGCGAGAGAATACTACGATCAAGCCATCACCCTCGCGCAAGAGCATGAGTATCTGAACGAAGAAGCCCTCGCTTACGAACTGGCGGGCCGATTTTATCTTGCCAGAGGCCAATCCCATCTCGCTCACTACTACCTCCGCGATGCCCACTATGCCTACCTCCGCTGGGGAGCCCTCGCGAAAGTCAAAGACTTAGAAACCCGCTATCCCCAACTGCTCTCGCATCCTGGCCCTAATTCTTCCCAATCTGGAGGGGGCATGCTTACTGCTACTACTGAGCACCGGCTGTCAACCGCGTTCGACTTCACCAGCATCCTGCACGCCTCGCAGGCGATTTCGAGCGAGATTCGCCTCGATAAACTGCTCACGAAATTGATGGCCCTGATGATTGAAAATGCCGGGGCACAAAGAGGCATTCTTATTCTCGAAAAAGACGGGCAGTTGGTCATCGAAGCCGAGAAGGCACTTGACTGTAGCGAAGTGCACCCCCTGCACTCAGCACCAGTGGAAACGCGCAACGACTTGCCACTGGCCATTCTCCGGTACGTCGAACGAACGCAAGAGCAAGTGGTCTTATCCGATGCGACACAGGAAACCGGATTCGCGACGGACCCGTACATTCGTGCGATCCAACCAAAATCCATCTTGTGCACTCCCCTGATCACACAGGGAAAACTCACCGGCCTGCTCTATCTGGAGAACAATCTGACCACGGGCGCCTTTACTCCTGATCGGTTGGAAGTGCTGCACCTGTTAGGCGCCGAGGCCGCTATTGCCATCGAGAACGCCCGGCTGTACGACAGCCTGGAAAAAACCAATGCCCAGTTAGCCGATTACAGTAAGACCCTGGAGCAAAAGGTCGAAGAACGGACACAAGCCCTCCAGGAAAAAAACCGCGAACTGGAGGCGGCCAACCAGCAAGTTCAGGAAGTGAATCGGCGCAAATCGCAATTCCTGGCTGGTATGTCGCATCAACTGCGCACACCAATGAACGCGATCCTCGGGTTTACTCGACTCGTGCTCCGTCGAGCCGGAGAGCTGCTGCCTGAACGTCAGCGTGAGAATCTGGGCAAGGTCAAGGAAAGCGCGGAACATCTCCTCACACTCATCAATAATCTTTTGGATCTCTCGAAAATCGAAGCGGGCCGCATGGAGGTGCATGCGGAAATTTTTGACATCGCGCGCTTCGTGCGGGCGTGCTGTGAAACCGTCACTCCTCTCGTGAAGCCGACGGTGCACTTGCGGTATGAGATCGCGGATTCCGTTGAAGAAGCCCAGACAGACGAAGACGGGCTGCGGCAGATCGTCCTCAATCTGTTGAGCAACGCGATTCGGTTCACCGAAGTCGGAGAGGTCGTGGTGCGGGTGTCCCTTGAACAGCAACCGACGAGTGAGGAGCAGCTTGTGATCGCCGTGGCCGATACGGGAGTGGGCATCGCCGCCGAAGGGCTGGGACGTATCTTCGACGAATTCGAGCAAGTCGCTGGCGGCAATCATCAACAAAAAGGCACCGGCCTTGGGCTCCCCATCGCCAAACGGTGGGCCGAACTGCTGGGCGGATCAATTACAGTCGAGAGCACGCTCAGGAAAGGATCGACGTTTACCGTCACTATCCCGACCGTCTATGCAGATCAGCGGGGCACGTCACCGGAAAGCGTCAATATATGAAACGCATTCTGATTGTCGAAGACCTGGAATTCAATCGTGACCTGCTCATCCAGCTTTTAGAAGACACCTACGAAGTCCTCACCGCACCGGATGGCGCAAGTGGCATCGCGCTCGCAGAACGCGAACATCCGGATTTGATTATTATGGATCTGTCGTTACCTGGGATTGATGGCTGGGAAGCCACCCGGCGGATCAAAGCCGACGCCACACTCGCGCACATTCCCATTATCGCCTTGTCCTCGCACGCCATGCGCGGAGACGAGGACAAGGCGCGACAGGCGGGATGCGATGACTATCTCAGTAAGCCGCTTGATGAAAACCTCTTGTTCGACAAGCTGCGGCATCTGCTCGGAGAAGGACCGACCCCATAATCACTATGCCTGGCACGTCATTCGAGCGGCCCATCTGCCGCTGCACGGGCATTGTTCAGTCGCAATGAACATTTTGTTCACTCGCATGTTACGCCTTCTCCTTGAGTGAATTGAGGAAGGGGAGTGCGCCACGTGCCTCCGTTAGCCAAAATCTTGATCGTTGACGACGAGCCGCTCAATGTGGATCTCCTGGAGCAGGAGCTGGCGGACCTCGGCTACGCAACCGTCAGCGCCACTCGCGGACAAGAAGCAATCGAGAAGGCCATCATGGAGGAACCTGAGCTGATTCTCCTGGACGTGATGATGCCCGGCCTGGACGGGTTTGCCGTTTGCCGCTTGTTGAAAGCGGACGAGCGGACCCAACTCATCCCGGTGGTCATGATGACCGCCTTGGGATCGCAAGAGGACCGCATCCGCGGGATCGAAGCTGGGGCCGATGATTTCTTGACGAAACCAGCCGACCCCCGTGAGTTACTTGCCCGGGTCGCGACTGCGTTGCGCATGAAACACACGATCGACCGCAGGCTCAACGCGTTGCGTCACGTCAATGAGCATTTGGCCAAATTCGTACCGGAGGCGGTCAAGAAGCTGGTGGCCGCGAATCCTGAAACACCGGACCTTGCGCTGCACGAGCGCGATATATCGGTGATGTTCGTGGACATCGCCGGCTACACTCACCTGAGTGAGCAGTTGTCCCTTGATGATCTTAGTGCACTGGTCGAGCGTTATTTTTCGGCGTTCTTCGATCACATCCGCACAGCCGATGGTGATGTGAATGAAACGGCTGGTGATGGCTTCATGACCATCTTCCAAGACTCCAACGGTGAGAATCATGCGCGCAAGGCGGTCGACACCGCGCTCGCTCTGGTGAAAACGACGACTGTCTTGAATCAAGCGGGTGGCACCGTGCCACTGGCAATTCATATCGGTATTAACTCTGGAATCGCTTTGGTCGGCTCAACCCGCTTCGAGGGCCTCCACGGCACTCGTTGGACCTTCACGGCGAGTGGGCGGGTGACGAATCTCGCGGCGCGTCTCGCTGAAACAGCAAAAGCCCACCAAATCCTCGTGGGGCCGGAAACCGTACGGCGGCTAGGGAATGGATATCAGGTGGAAGCTCTGGGCCGCCAGCATCTGAAGAACTTCACCGACGCTATCGACCTCCACCGTATTCTCGGCTCCGCGAACAGCTGAGCGTTTTGTTCATAGCGATTGAACAATTTGTTCAGTCAATTGTTACGCCTCTCCTGAAGGAAGACAACAGTTCATAATTTGTTGACGCTCTTGAGTAGCGAACACGGAGACACACAACCGATGACAAGCGTAACACACATGCGCCTTTGGGAAACGCGGAACAAATGTCGGGATCGGTGGATTGTGTTTCTCCTGAGCGGAACTTTCTTCTGCGCTCTCTTCATTGCAACGCCAGTCTCAATTGCCATTTCAATCCCTCCACCAACACGTGAGGCGCAAAAGCTCTGCAAAGAGTTGGGTTTCTGCGAAGAGCTTCGTTGGCATGTTCTTATGTTGAACAACCGTGGCCGCCTGTTCGGTATTGAGGAGCTCCGCCACCGCTCGATCGCCCTCCCGGGTGGCTCGGAGAACCTGAGCGAAGAGGTCGGCCCAGAACATGACCCCCGCTATTATCGCAAAGCGAGAGGGTACATTCGTCCTCTCCTCAGGCATGCCAGTGAACTTTCGACAGCAACAGACGCATGGCGGGCTGTGTGTCGCGAGCGCGGCGAGGAGTACGTAGCATATCCTAAAGATGGGAAAAGACGCATTCTGATTTTTGTCCACGGCGGGCTCAATTCTGTCGACGGCTCTCTCGATCGAACTAATAGGCTGTATATCCGGATCTTGTGCACTGGCGCTTATCCCATATTCATCAACTGGAACTCAGGCCTCTGGTCTTCGTATGCGGAGCATCTGTTTTCTATTCGCCAAGGACACCATCACAACTTTCTCAAAGACCGACTGCCCGGCCTTATAACGTTCCCTTTCTACTTGATAGCCGATGTTGCCGGGAGTGTGGTGAAATCTCCGCTTTCAACGGGGCAACTCGGGATCAATGACACCGAAGCGTCACGCATGTGCCCACCCTTACGACAACGGAAAGCAGACTGGCTCTGTGGTGATGAGCCCGCAGCCGCTGCTCATTACCTCAACAAGGAATTCCAGTGGAACATAGTAATGGCCGAAGATACGCGCAGCTTTGGTGAAGAAGTCCTTGACACCGCTCGGTTGCTCATCTCGCAACCGACCAAAACGCTCGCCGCCGCCGTTGCGGTCCAAGCAGGAGCGGAAGCCTGGACAGATATGCTGCGCAGAATCGATGTGACTTTTCGCACCGGTGAAGACTTTCAGCTTCCCGTCTTTATGTTATCCGCCGACCGCACCCCCAAGGATGTCAGTGCTCGCATCCGTCCAACGGTCTTCGGCCTCCAAGAGGGGAAGGAGCCAACCACACACGGAGATTTTTCCAGTCTGTGGAAATTCTGGAAGGAAGAATGTTGGATGCCTGGAGCATCTCTCGACGCTTGCAACACGAAAGTGGAAGAGCAATGAAAAGCCTCGCGTTCATTCTCGCTTCTTTGACGGTTCTCCATGGTTGTGCGGTGTATTACTACGATCCGAAGACAGGTGCGGAACATGTGTGGGGAATTGGACACATGGCGATGAAAGCAACTCTGCCACACGAAGGCCATCGCGCGGTTGTCCGTCGGACAGATGTATTCGGCATCGCAGCCGGCGTGGGAGATGAAGACGGGTATCTGGCACTCGGCTGGGATGGCGTGCAACGAGTGAACATTCTCGACGCGAATACCGCGGTGAATCTCCAGTGGTCAAACAGTGATCTTCTCAGTGTCCGTGTGGGCTCGCCCGCCCCGACGACTTCACCAGACTCTCCAACGAAACCCAAGGAGGAAAAGCCATGAAGACTGTTCGATTCATTCTTATTGCCGCCAGTGTACTGCTGAACGGCTGCGCTGTTGGTTACAACTACACGTTATTCATGACCAAGTCGAATTTTGGGGTTGATGTCGATACACGTCCGCCCACGGCGGAAGTTTCCCTTTCTCGGAGGGAGGTGGTCATTGAACCGACTTTTGAAGGAGGCCGGACCTTACCAGTATTCGCCGCGTTCAAAGCGAGAAATACGCTCGCCTCCACGTTTCTTTTCGGCGTTGATTCCATGTTCGCTGGTGGAGCTGCCGCTACAGTCCTTTCACAAGAAAAAAAGAAAGGACCGGCGGACAATCAACCTGTCGGAACTCCAGAACCAGAGGATAATGGGTGCCAAGAGAACGTACCAACAGGCATTCTTTGTTTAAGCGCGACGCCAGAGCCACAAGGAGAATCTCTGCGAGATATGCTCCCCTGGCCTTTCAATTGGGAGAAAACGACAATCCCTTCCAAGGGGAAAATGAAACCGTTTGTTTTTGCAACTGACACTACGTTCGGTCTCAAGGTGGCATGGTCAGGAACGGCCGGACAATTCCCTGACTCGATCAAGGTCGGTTTCAACCGCAAGGAGTTCGCGTTTGCGCCAATCTTTGGCAAGACTAAAGACAATATCTTTCTCGTCGGCATGCCGCCGTTTCTTGCTGGCGTTGATCAAAGTGTCACAGTGACGTGGAACCCCCTCAGTGGTCACGACATTCATCACGTGCAATTTTTTGCAACAGGGGCTGCGGCCGTCAATCTTGCAAGAACGCAATTCATGATGGACCGTAGAGACAACATACTGAAACCGCAAACCCAAGACGGGAAACCGGAGTCAGTTACTCCGGCACCATGAGCGTCGTCATCGACCCCTCGATAACCTAGCTTCTTGCCAATGTGGAGCGGCTTCTCTTTTTGGCAAGAGATTTGTTCATGCGTGTTGCCGATTTGTTGACACGCGCGAAACCGCGTTGATTCGCAATGACCTCACCAGGGTGGTGGGTGAAAAGTGACCCATGCGGTCTCAATGGCTACTTTACGCATTTTCACCGTCCGGAACGAATCGCCCGCATCTCGAGCAGATTCGTAGACATCACAGAGGAGACTCTCATTATTCACGCCTGAATCTTTACTCACCCACTAACTCAATGGACTAACGATCATTTATGGAAAGGAAAGAATTATGGCTCACATTCTGTATTGGAACGCGGTCGCCCTTGAGGCGAATCGTAGGGATTTTAGTAACGTGCCGGGAACGGAGAAGCCGAGCCCAGAGCAAGGTGGTCCCACGCTCAGTTCGCGAGCGCTGGCGATCGTACATCTCGCGATGTATGACGCCCATGCGGGCGCGGTCGGCACCCCAGCGACGCTGCCTCCCTATCTTCCTGGCCTTCCTGCTGCTGGGGCAGGAGCAAGTCCCGCGGAAGCTGTCGCTTACGCTGCCCACGCTACGCTGACAGCCTTGTTTCCTCGCCAAAAAGCATTCTTTGACGAACGACTCCAGGCTTCCGGTGTAAGCGTTTCCGGCGCTTCGGCGGGGAAGGATTTTGGGCTTCTTGTGGCACACGCGATTCTCAAGGATCGTGGTGCCGATCCGAGCGCGGCAGCGGTCGGATATAGTGCCGCCAACGCGCCGGGACGACATCGGCCTGATCCGGCTAATCCGACGCAAGGGTTTCATGCCCCATTCTACGGTGCCGGATCGAAGTGCTTCGCTGTGTCTTTACGTCACGCAATCCTCCCCCCTTACTCCCTTGGACACACGGAGTACGAACGTGCCTTGAAGCAGGTACGCGGGAAAGGTATTGCCCCTGAATTGATGGGAACAGTACCGGGTGCCTATGCGAAGCGGAACGTGGATGAAACCCTCATTGGCCTGTACTGGGCATACGACGGTCCCAGAGAGCTTGGCACTCCACCACGCCTGTACAACCAGATCGTGCGCGAGATTGCGATCCAGCGTGGGAACAATGTTGATGACAACGCCCGGCTGTTTGCACTGGTGAATGCGGCCATGGGCGACGCGGGTATTCTGGCCTGGGATCAGAAATATATCCACGACTTCTGGAGACCAGTGGTAGGTATCCGTGAACACGACGGCTCCATGGGACCCGCCGCACCAACTCCTACCCACAACATCGACAATGACTGTGACCCGTTGTGGCTCCCGTTAGGCGCCCCCGCGAGCAACAGTAAGGACGCGAACTTCACCCCGCCTTTTCCAGCGTACCCGTCAGGCCATGCAACCTTTGGTGCCGCATCGTTACACATGGTGAGGCTGTTCTACGGCGTGCCCGCCGGCGATCGTAATGCGGATACGACTTTCACTGGCTCCTTCGTTTCTGAGGAGTTGAACGGTGCGACACGAGACAATAACGGGGTTGTGCGCCCACGACATGTCCGGATGTTCCCTCGTGGGTTGTGGCAAATGATTGAAGAGAACGGCTTTAGCCGTGTCTATCTCGGCGTGCATTGGTTCTTCGATGCATTTGCCCTTGGGACGAACAATAAGCCGGATCTGACGCAGGACATTGGCGGAGTGCCTTTGGGACTCAAGATCGCTGAAGATATTTTTGCCGTGGGTTCTGGGAAGGCGCCAAAGAAGTCTCCCGTCGGACCGCGCCCGTAAAGGATCATTCGTGATGCGCACGTGGGAGATTCTTCTCATATTGATTCACAACAGTCTTTTCACCGTTATGTAAGGAGGTCTGCGTATGCCTACCGTGTACTTCGGCACGAAAGCCGAGCCTGGGTTTGACTTGGAACAAAGTACGGACCTGATTGCTGTTCGCACTCGTAGCGGACGGTCGATTACCCGATCAACCGGGCCGGTGCCCACTCCGCAATCCGCTGAACTCGAGGACGGCGCCCTGGTCGCCTCATATCCCGAAGCTGGAATCGAGGTGTATCGCGTGCCGGTGGCCCGCGGGACGCGGTCACTCACCGACCGTAAGACCGCACTACGAGCATCCTCGGATGTGCGGTTTGCTGGTGGTGTGTTAGTTGATCCAGCGACCAAAGAGCCGGTGCTCTACAGCGAAAATATATTCATTAAATTCGTGGATACCGCCGACCCGGACGACTGCCTTGCTATCCTTCGTGATGCCGGGTTAACGGTCAAAAATGAAGTGGACTATGCGACCAATGCGTATTTTGTCTCGGCACCGGATGGCACCGGACAGCAGGTGTTCGATATCGCCGCTACGCTGTTGAAGCGGGATGACGTCGAGTTTTGCCACCCGGAACTGATCCGCCCACGGGCGCGGAAAGATATTTTCTCGCAGCAGTGGCATCTGAAGAAAACCACCGTCGGCGGTATCGTCGTCGATGCCCACGCGAACATCGAAGTGGCGCATGAAATCACTCGTGGTGAAGGAGTAACCATTGCGATTATCGACGACGGGATAGACATCGACCACGCGGAACTGAGCGGCACCGGCAAGGTGGTCGCCCCGCGAGATGCGACCCTACGGACGAACAACCCGCGCCCGCAAGATCCCTTTGGCACTGGTCCGGACGACGGCGAAAACCACGGCACGGCATGCGCCGGGGTCGCCTGCGGGAATGGTGTGGCAGGGGCATCCGGGGTGGCGCCGAAGGCCCGATTGGTCCCGATCCGGTTATCGTCCGGGTTGGGTTCGCAACGAGAGGCCGAAGCCTTCAAGTGGGCAGCGGATAGTGGCGCGGATGTCATCTCATGCAGTTGGGGGCCAGAGGATGGGCGCTGGTGGAACCCCAATGATCCGCGCCACAACCAAACGTTTCCACTCCCAGCCAGTTCACGTTTGGCTATCGACTATGTCACTACGAATGGTCGCGGTGGTAAAGGCTGCGTGGTCCTGTTCGCCGCAGGGAATGGCAACGAGTCCGTGGACAATGACGGGTACGCCAGCTACGCGAAAGTGATCGCGGTAGCGGCCTGTAACGACCGTGGCACCCGGAGCGTATACAGCGACTTCGGCAAGGCGGTCTGGTGTGCGTTCCCCAGTAGTGATTCCGGCCACGCACCGTTCAACCACCCGGACCCGCTGACCCCCGGCATTTGGACCACCGATCGGGTTGGTGACGACGGTTACAACGTTGGGACCACTGCTGACGGAGACGCCATCGGTAACTTCACCAATAGCTTTGGTGGTACTTCGAGTGCCTGCCCCGGTGCGGCTGGCGTCGCCGCCTTGGTGCTGTCAGTCAACCCGAGTCTCAAGTGGCATGAAGTAAAAGACCTGCTCAAACGCGCATGCGACAGGATCGATCCGCAAGGGGGTAACTATGATGCGACTGGGCGCAGTCCGAAGTACGGCTACGGGCGGCTGAATGCACGTACTGCCGTTGAACTCGCTCAGCCACAACCCCAGAGCGGCATCACTATCAGTCGCACCTTCGATGCCCCGATCCCAGACCTGCAAACGGTGTCATTTACCCTGGAGGTGGCGGACAACACGCCGATCGAGGCACTGACCGTCGCCATAGACCTGAAGCACACGTACATTGGTGATTTGCTCATCACCTTACAGCCACCAGCCACGACTGGAGGAAACAAGGTCACACTCCACAACCGTGCGGGTGGGTCAACCAAAAACCTGAAGAAGACCTACGATGCGGCCACGACCGCAGCGCTGGCCGCCTTTGCTGGCAAGGGTTGCAAGGGCACGTGGACGTTGCAGATTCGAGACGCGGCGGCAGCGGACTTTGGTACCCTGGTATCGTTTTCACTTGGCTTGTCGTTTGCCCACCCGGACCGCTCTCCGCGTACCGTGGAGGCAAAAGGGGTGAAAAAGAAAACGAGAAAGTAGAGGGTAGGCATAACAGCGAAGATACGAACATTTCACCATTCTCCGAGGAGAGTCCCATGAATATGACCGAGCTCACAACGATTGTTAGTCTGCTGATTGCCCTGAGTATCGCCTCTGAGCGACTTGTGGAAATCGTGAAAGGGTTCACTCCGTGGCTCGATCAGCAACAGAGCGATCCAAAGAAAGAAGGACAAAGGCGCGCCGTGCTGCAACTTCTAGCAGTCGGGGCCGGAATCGGTACGGCTTTCCTGGCCGGCCCAATGATTCCCAAGGAAGTTTATGACGCGACGACTCCGTTGGGGACTGTCGCTCTTGGTTTGTTAGCAAGTGGCGGATCCGGCTTTTGGAACTCGGTGCTGACCTATGTGACAAAGGTAAAGGACGTCAAGAAACTGGAAGCCGACGCGAAGCACAGCGAAGCCGAGGAAAAGAGGGCTGCCGCGGGACCCTATCTGGTTCATGCCGATCTCAACCTCAGTGACGAGCAGGTGACCTCGAACGAATGCTACGATGTGGAGGATAAGTAAATGGCTTGGCGTGCCGCACAGAGTTTAGTCCGTTTGCGAGAGCAGATTAACCAGATTGCCCCGCGGAGAAGTATAGCAAGCGATGGGACCATTGGAGATGAGAACCACCGGTCGAGGAATTCCGATCACAATCCGTGGGTCAGAGATGGAGCAATAGGCATCGTTACGGCTATCGACATTACCCATGATCCTGACGGAGGCTGTAATGCTGAGCAGATCGTGCAAACGTTGGTCGACAGTCGTGATCCCCGCATCAAATACCTCATTTGGAATCGTCGTATTATCAGTTCGCAGGTGCGCCCCTGGGTGTGGCGGGACTACACCGGACAGAACCCACATACGAAGCACTTTCACCTTTCCGTCAAACCGGAGAAAGCGAGCTATGATTCCACAACGCCATGGCAGGTACGAGCAATACCGCGCTGATGAGTCCCTCTCGCCACGCCACGGCATAGGCCTGTGAATTTGTGAGACCTGTATTTCACTGTTTAGAACCCGGGAGGTATCGCTATGCCGTGGAAGCCACCAAGCTCGGTCTCGCTGCTGGCGGTCTCTGACCACGCTGAAAGATTGGCCACACGTGCAGTTACAAGCCGCGGGCAGTCCGCTCTCGCTTTTCTCTTTAGCTGACATCAGCGCGACGATGAAGGAACGTTTCGAGAACTAAGCCTACAGAAAGGAAGCCACTCTTATGTCACATATCATCATAGGTATTCACGGGCTCGCCAATAAACCACCGAAAGAGCAGCACGAGCCGGATTGGGTCACCGCGATCCAAGAAGGGTTGGCGCGGAACTGTTTGCTCCCGGACGCGCGGGTACACTTCGACCTCATTTTCTGGGCGCATCTGAAGTACAATCCCCTATTGACCACCGATCCTGAGCCATATCTACCAACCCCAGTCAATCAGCCCATCGCCAAATATCGGGACGGGTGGCTGTCGATGGCCAGAGCGTATGTCTCGGATATACCGGGCGATATGATCACAAAAGCCAGAGAGTGGTTGGGGGTCAGCTCCCTCACCGACCTTGTACTCAGCAAAAAGCTCACTGACCTTGGAGCGTATTACCGCGAGCCGGACTATCGCAAAACTCTGCGAGACCTGCTGAAGAAGGTGATCACGGACAACCAAAGCAAGCGAATCACTCTGATCGCTCACTCCATGGGATCCATCATCGCGTATGATGCCCTGCGCGAGCTCGGACGCGACAATGTGACTATGCGTGTGGACAATTTCATTACCATTGGTTCGCCTCTTGGAATCCCAACGGTGGCGGCAGCCATCCATAAAGAATGGAACACGTTGCGGACCCCCAGTATAGTCCGCCGGTGGCTGAACTTCGCCGACCCCCGCGATCCCGTCGCCATTGATACGCATCTGCGCAACGACTACGACGCCAACGACCAAGGGGTCGAGGTCGAGGACGATGTCATTCTTAACAACTACGTGAATGTACAAGGGCAGCCCAATTACCACAAAATTTACGGCTACCTCCGGTGCCCAGAGATGAGCGAAATGTTGCGCGGTATTCTCTGAAGCCAGCCGCCGAGGAGAGTCAAGCGAGCTACGAATCCACGACACCGTAAGAAAGAATGAAGGAGCAAGGGCATGGCCACCATCTCGGACCTCAAGGATTTACCAGAACAAGTTACAACGACGATCAACACGCAAGCCCTCCTGGCTTGGCTGTGTTTCGGCACGACCGAACCCCCACTCCCCGCATCCCCTCCCCTGCGACTCCTCAGAAGACACGGTCGCCCCAAAACGCCGCGGCTTCACCCCGTTCCAGTCGTCACCTCTACTCCCGCACGCGAAGGCACCTCTTCCCCGGACAAGGAGTGAGCTTCCCACCTGGCATTTTTGAGGGGCACTGCTGTCCGCCCCTCCCTATCCCTCCTGTTCTTTCTTTCCTCCAGCACTCAGCTCCGCTTCTCCTCTTCTTAGGTCCTGGTCAAACACTTGACAGGACAACGGAAGCATAATACGGCC
>JABFSC010000522.1 GCA_013140885.1 Deltaproteobacteria bacterium
TTCTCCGACACGCTGGGCCGGGGGCTCGCGCTGCTGGAGCAAGAGATTCACGCGGTCCGCAAGAGTGGCCAGACGACCTTGGCTGGCGATGCCGCGTTCCGATTATACGATACCTACGGCTTCCCGTTGGATTTGACCGAGGATTTTCTGTCATCGGAAGGGCTCACGCTGGATCGCGCGGGGTTCGACCACGCGATGGAAGAACAACGCACCCGTGCCCGTGAAGGCCAGAAAGGCACGGTCTATATCAGCGCTGGATTGACCGACCTCCGCTCGCGTTTCGCTGGTGACCGCATCGTGGAATGGGAATCCGAAGTGCTCGCGGTGCTGGTCAATGGCGAACCGCGCGCCAATGCCGTGCGCGCCGGTGAAGAGGTGGAGATCGTCACCGCCGAGACTCCTTTCTATGGCGAATCTGGCGGTCAGGTGGGTGATACCGGACGGATTGAGACGAGCCGGGGTGATGTAGTTGAAGTGCTGGATACCGTGAAGCCGCAGCCGTTTCTGGTGGTCCATCGTGGCCGGGTACAGCAAGGAGCGATTCAGGCGGGAGACCGGGTGCGGTTGGTCATCAACGCCGAGCGGCGCGAAGCCATTCGCCTCAACCATTCTGCGACCCATGTCTTACACTCGGCGTTGCGCGAACTGTTGGGGCCGCACGTGCGTCAGGCGGGCTCGTTGGTGACCCCGGATCGGTTACGGTTCGACTTCACGCATACCAGTCCGGTGAAGGATGATGTGCTGGAGCGCATTGAGGATGTGGTCAACGCGCATATTCGTGAAAACGCCGAGGTGACCAGTCAAGAGATGTCGATGAATGACGCGCTCAAAAGTGGCGCGCTGGCGTTCTTTGGTGAGAAATACGGAGAGCGGGTGCGGGTGCTCAAGATGGGGGGCTTTTCCACGGAACTTTGCGGTGGGACCCACGTCGCGCGGACTGGTGATATTGGTTTATTCAAGCTGAAGGCAGAAGCCGGGGTCGCGTCTGGTGTCCGGCGGGTGGAAGCCACGACGGGCGATGGCGCGCTGGGGTGGGTGCGGCAGCATGAAAAAACCCTGAAAGAAGTGGGCGCGATCCTCAAAGGGACGGATGAGGATGCGGTCGAGAAGCTGGAGAAGCTGCTAGCCGAACGGCGCGATTTGGAAAAGCAACTCGCGCAACTTCAGAACAAGCTGGCGGGCTCGCAAAGTGATGAGCTGATGTCGCGCGTGCGCAACGTGAACGGCGTGAATGTGGTGGCCAGTCGGGTCGAGGGAGTTGAGGACAAAGCGTTGCGGGAGATGGCGGACAAGCTGCGCGACAAGTTGCAACCGGCGGTGGTGGTACTGGGAGCGGTGCAAGGCGATCGCGCGCTGTTATTGGTCGGCGTCAGCAAGGAGATCACCAAGACGCACCATGCGGGCAATATCATTAAGCAAATCGCGCCGATTGTGGGTGGTGGCGGTGGTGGCCGCCCAGACTTCGCCCAGGCGGGTGGCAAGGATGTCGCACGGTTGGATGAGGCGCTGCAAAAGGTGTACGAGCTGGTCGAGAAAAGTTCGTAGTTCGGAGTTCGGAGTTTAGGGCAGTTCGGAGTCAAAAAAATTCGGAGTTCGGAGTCGAATTTGGAGCAGCATAACGAAGACGGTTCTCGTATTCAGTTTGATAATCCTCGCTTTTTCCCCGACCTCCTGGGCCATCAGGATGAACACTTGCGCGTCATTGAGC
Organism: Deltaproteobacteria bacterium; assembly: GCA_013140885.1. Classification (GTDB taxonomy): domain Bacteria; phylum Desulfobacterota; class Binatia; order Bin18; family Bin18; genus JABFSC01. The sequence continues at coordinate 1,709 of JABFSC010000522.1, forward strand.
GCGCGCTGCGGGTCAAGATCGCCGCCGCGAATAACACGCTCGTGATTACCGGCGATGAAACTCAGCGGCTCCTTGCTGGGCGCGTCGCGACTCAGCTCTACGGGCTGTTGCAGAATGGCTACCCCATCTATCCCAGTGATGTCGATTACGCCATTCGTATTCTGAGTCGTGACCGCTCGGCGAATCTCAAGGACATCTTTCTCGATACCGTCTACATCTCCGCTAGTCGTCGCACGATCACGCCGAAGAGCATCGCGCAGAAAATGTATATCGACGCAATTCGTCGCTTCGATATTGTTTTTGGCATAGGTCCCGCTGGGACAGGAAAAACTTATTTGGCGATGGCGATGGCAGTAGCCGAACTAATGAAACATAAAGTGAGTCGCGTGGTGCTCACGCGCCCCGCGGTGGAAGCGGGCGAGAAGCTGGGCTTCTTGCCGGGCGACTTAGCCGAAAAGATCAATCCGTATCTCCGGCCCCTCTACGACGCGCTCTACGACATGGTCGATTACGACCGCGCTAGCAAGATGATCGAACGCGGAACGATTGAGGTTGCGCCGCTAGCATTTATGAGGGGGAGGACCCTTAATGATTCCTTCGTCATTCTCGACGAAGCCCAGAACACCACGAGTGAGCAAATGAAAATGTTTCTCACCCGCTTGGGCTATGGGTCGAAAGCGGTCATTACCGGCGACGTGACGCAGGTCGATTTACCGACAGGCACTCGGTCCGGGCTCAAGGAAGCGCAACGCATTCTTCGTGGCATCGAGGGCATCAACTTCTCTTTCTTTAGTGAGAAGGACGTTGTTCGCCACCGCCTGGTTCAAGACGTGATTATGGCTTATGAACGAGCGCATGACGAACAAGAACGCTTCGAGGAAGAGCGCCGTGAACAGCGCCGACTCCGTACCCAGGAACGGTTTGACCATCGGCATTTCGGGCCAGGCTCCCGGAGTGAGCCGGAGCGAGCTGCGCGCATGGACGCGCACGATCCTGCACCATCTGGGCCAGACACGGGCCGAACTCAGTCTGGCGCTAGTGACGGACCCGACGATTCACGCGCTGAACCGCCAGTATCGCGGGAAGGATAAACCGACTGACGTTTTGTCCTTCCCGCTGGCTGACGAAGTTCAACCCACGCTGCTGGGCGATGTGGTGATTTCGGTTGACACCGCCGCGCGCCAAGCGCAACGGCGTCACCACTCGCTCGCCGAGGAATTACGGATTTTACTCATCCACGGCATCCTGCACGTGCTCGGCTACGATCACGAGGTCTCTCGAAGTGAGGCGATTCGCATGCACCGCAAGGAGCGGGAGGTCGGTCAAATGCTGATCCGGACGGTAAGTTGAAGACGCGCCCTCCGCGCTTGTGGCGACTCGTGAGGACGACAAAGACGGAAAGCTGGCGTCGTGGCTTTGTTGCCGTCGCCCGCTTTCCGCCTGCTGTCTTACGGATTCTGCGTGACGGTAAATCGTTTCCCATTCACCGTGATGCGGCCCGCGCGCGTAAGCCCTGTCAGGTTCTGCGCGGCATTGTATGTGACCGTTCCAGTGCCACTCCCACTCGCACCGGCGGTAATCGTGATCCACGAGACATGACTTTTCGCTGACCAAGCACAGGTTGCGGTCGAGGCGGTAACAGTCATCGTCAACCCCACGCTAGCCGCTGCGGAAATGGCCGCGGGTGGGGACGGTAACGTGAGCGTACACGGTGATGGGACAGGGGTTTGTTGTGACACCGTAAACGTCTGGCCGATAATCGTGAGGGTTCCACGGCGCGGATTCGGCCCTGGGTTGGGCGCCACACTGTACGTGATCGTCCCATTGCCAGTATCTGGGGTCCCCCCTGTAATAGTGAGCCAGGGTGCATTACTCACTGCCGACCAAGAACAGAGCGGAGGAGTGACGGGATTCAGCGTGACAACATCTACGGATTGATTCCCGCCAGCCGCAGGGACAACCTGATTGAACGGCGTAAGATAGGAAAGAATGGCCACGCCACGAATATCATCTGGGGTTACCCCGAACGCCGCTTCCACCGTACCGTCGGTCTGCCAAATGTTAAATGAGGAGCTAATGTTGGAGGCCAGAAACGCCCCCAGGCATGGCACCCAGACGGCACCAAAAACTTCGCCGCTCGTGGTACCGGTGATTGGGATATTGGTCGCGGTATAGGGGGAAACGCTCATGATTTTCTCGAATATGACCGTGCCATTACCGGACCAGTGATAAAAAAAGTCGTCGTTTGGGTTGTACGCGATGATTTCTCCGTCCGCCCCGGCCCCAAGTGTGACCGCGAGAGTCTTGGTGGCATTGGTTTTGTCAATCAGATACAGCGTCTCAGGAACAGTGGCCCCATTTCCAGTCGCCCCGAATAGTTGGCCATCCTCGCGAAAAGCCAACGTCGAGAAATTGTCTCCAAGATTCCCCTTCTCGACTCCCACTGCGGTTTGTAGATTCACGGTAATGAGGAGTCTCCCCGTAACAGCCGACGCTTTGACGATGGCGTACGCGATCCCGGTGGTTGGATCAATTGTCAGCGCGTTGATGCCGGTGATCGTCCGCCCGGGAACAGTAATTGCCGTGGTGGTAATCGCGGCTCCGGTGTCGAAGTTGAGGGCGTATAGCTCATTTTCAAACGGGCTTGCCCCATAGAGTTGGGCCCACACCCTAGATGTAAAACTGAGGGTCAAGAGGGCGACAAAAAAGAGATGTCGAACAGCATGATTGCCCGTATACATGATCTGTTTCTCCTATGACAAGATGTCCAGCGACGGCGAACATAGCGACAAGTTGGCAGGACCGGAAGATAGGGGAAGCCTACGGCAGGAAAGCAGGAGGCCGCAGGCGGAAGACAAATCTGCTAGTGGGTGTCGAGGTATACTGCCTTCGTCCCGCTTGATACCTTCGCGCCCATGTTTGCTTATCGCACTTCCTTACTCGCCAACGAACGCTATCGCTGGTACGCGCTGGGCCTCACGACGTGGGGGCAAGCGGCCACCAATATCCTGGGCTCCGCCTTTGGACCGCTGGCTCCGTTTCTTCAGGATGACCTGCACATCAGCCGTGCCTCGGTGGGACTGATCTCCACCGCAGTCTTTCTCACGG
>JABFSC010000616.1 GCA_013140885.1 Deltaproteobacteria bacterium
GACTCCTCCCACCGCACCCGCCACACTCGCACCGGATCGGCGATGTTCTTGACCAACTGCTCCCCCAAAGCCTCGTAGTTCAGTGCGAGCTTATTCTTCACCTGGTCGTACACCGTTCCCGCAATGAAAATCCCTCCGGCATCGGCTAACGCCTGCAATCGCGCCGCGACGTTCACGCCATCGCCGTAGAGTTCCTCGCCTTGTGCGACGACATCCCCCACGTTAATACCGATGCGAAACGCCATCTGGCGCTCTACTGGCAACCCAGCATTCTTGGCTTTGAGTCCTTGCTGGATATCGACCGCGCACTGCACCGCATCGACCGCGCTGGCAAACTCCGCCAGCACGCTATCACCGGCTGTGTTCACGACTCGACCCCGATGTTGATGGATGAGGGAGTCGGTGATCTCACGGGAAGCCGTTAGGGTGCGGATGGTTGCCTCTTCGTCCTCGCCCATGAGGCGGCTGTACCCTTGAACATCGGCGCTCAGGATAGCCGCAAGCTTGCGTTCCATGCCGACCACGGTAGTAAGAGTGGGCATCGTTGCACCTCCCGGAACGGCCACTATTCTGTCGCCGCTTCGCGATTGTCAATCGTTAGGGATTTTCTCGCCCTCGTGCAGTTTTTCAAGTTTCCGTCGTAGCGCGGGCAAGAGCACTTGCAGATTGGTCACCTCCACCACCCGCCATGGTTCAGGCGAGGCGCGCCGCATCTTGACCTCAACGACCTGCTCCTTTTTGAGCTTCACTGGAAAAACGACCAGCTCTCCCTCGGAACGTCCAAGCCATAACGTGGCGGGCACGGCCAGCAGAGGAATCTGGGGCAGTGGGCGGTCGTGGTCCTTGACTGCTTGTTCGACGGCGATAGACAGCCCGGCCTTCGTGACTTCCCGCGCGTCACCAGCGAGGAACTTGAAGAGCCCTTTGCGCTCGAGTTTACCCAGAAAGCCTTTGAGCCGTGGTTTCTCGCTCTCATTCGACTCACTGTTTCCGAGTTCATCCAACGCATGGTCGAGAACGCTATCCATATCAACGTAGCGGGAGAACGTCTCATAATCATGGATATCGAGGGCGTGCTTCAGACGATAGAGCGAATAGGACGGAGTGAAGGTCCAGGCATAGCCGCCACCAACACTCAGCACGAGCCCGGCAAGCAGCACGAACAAGACACGACGCGACTTCCCTTGTGACATGCGCGGTATCCTACCACGCGCTCAACGCCTCACGAAACGCCACCAGCTCAATCAGGATAACGAGCCCCGCTGCCACGAGCAGACGCGTGTGTGTGACCGTGAACGCCGAAGTCGGCGCGAACACCGCAGGCTCATTCCGTCTGGCAAGACCGTGCACCGCCACGCCGGAAAAGAACATGAGCATTGGGAGGAACTGGATCATGTACCGCGTCTTGACGTGGATGAACAGAAACAAGCCGAGATTATAAGCGATGAACAGCGCGAACCCGTGTGGCCAGCTCCACGGTCGCCAGCGCAGAAAGCAGAGTCCTAAGACGCTCGTGGCGAGTACCACGGCATGAAATCCGTAGGAGTAGAGACGGATGACTCGCGTGAGCGCTCCTTCCGACAATTTATACGCGGCCCGCGTTCCTCCCGGAAGCTGCGTGGTGAAGAAGCTTTGGTAATGGAAGAGCCGAAAATACTGCCGACCGAGCTGTTGCGTGAAGGTCGTCCACACGCCTTGCTGTCGCACGAGAGCGACAATTTTTTCCTCATACGCGCGACTCCGGCTCCACCAATCCGGCCCAGCGCGGAAGAACTCCCCCATCTCATCCCCCAAGCGGCGACGGTCGCCATCCGAGAGTGCGACATCCGTGAGTCCGACCCACAGGTTAAACATTGAACTATCCGCGATGATGAACTGGCCATACGTGCGCCAGTTACCAATCATGGTGGGCAACACGGTCACGGCAAGTGCGCCGCTGAACAGACCCACGGTCACCATCCGTTGTCGCCAGGCCACGTCCATCTTACAGAGGAGAAAGACTCCGACGAACAGTGGGATAAACGGCAGCAGCAGCAGCTTGGTGAGCCACGCCAAGCCACAACTGACGCCCGCGCCGCACACCGCCATGCGGGAGGGCGGGCAACAAACCACCAGCCACAGGGCCAGGAACACGAAGGTGAGATGCAGTGTTTCCGGCCATAAAAAATGGGAGAAGGCGATGAGGTCTGGAGAAAAAAGAAACAAGCCGAGCACGGCGGACGCGGCGAACGGCGAGGGGAGAAGCCGTTGGACGATCCGATACCAGAGGAGGGCATTGGCAAGCCAGAGGCCGATCTGCACGCTCTGGATCATCAACCGATGTGTCGTGCCGCTCACGGTGAACATGATCCCCATGAAATTGCCATACAATGGGGGCCACAGGAGAATGTGCTCGACGGGCGTTCCCGCCGCCCAGGCGTTCGCGATCTTGTAGTAATAGGCTTCATCGCCAACCAGCGACTTGGGGGCGGGAAAATGGGACAGCAGGAGGATCGCGATATTGAAGGCCAGCGCGGCCACGACCATCATCACCACGTGGGCGGGGAGCAGCGGCAGGCGCTTTGTCCAGAACGACATAGGAGGCGCACAGTACGGGCACGTGGTCCGATGCTCAAGGACGGCCTAGACAACGACGCGCCTACTCGCGAAGCACTGAGCCGTCGTGCTTGTCAGCGGGAGGCTGCTCCAGTAAAGGAATGCCATGCGTAATGCTCAACAGTGGAGACGACAAAACAACTCTATGACAATGTGGTTAAGGGTCTTCATGGTAGGGGTCTGTCTGGAATTCGCGTTCGCCTTCTCGGTCCAGGCGCAACCAGCACCTCCCGCCTCCGAGCCTTTACAAAATGTGATTCGCTGGTCGACCGCCAGTGAAGTCGATAACTTTGGCTTCGATGTGTACCGTGCCGAACAGGAGGACGGGCCATTTACGCGGATCACCCAGCAACCCGTTCCCGGAGCAGGCACGAGCGACGAACCGGCTCGGTATGAATATACGGATACCACCATCAAACCAGGTGTCCAGTATTACTACTATGTGGAAAGTATCTCGATGAGCGGCGTGCGGGAAAAATTCACCCCAACTTTTAAGGCCCGGATCAAGGGCACGTTGCCCACCACCGCTCGCCTGGAAGGAAAATAATCATGGTGCATGGTATCCGTCCTTGGCTTCTGCTTTTTCTCCTGTGGGGAATGACGTGGAGCGGGAATGCCAGCGCCGCGCAGGTCTTCAAGCTGACTTTGACTGAGGCCAGTGTGTATCGAGTCCGCTATGAAGAACTTGCCGCCGCGGGGCTGCGTGCACCATCGGTCAACACCACGGCCCTCAGTCTGAGTGCGGCGGGATCGCCTGTTCCACTGTGGGTGGAAGATGGGGGCGATGGGCAGTTTGGCGCGGGCGATTGGGTGGAATTCGTTGGCCAACCCTTAGCCGGTGAGGCGTCCCACGCGAACGAATTCATTGCCCACAATACCTATCTGTTGCACGTGGGTGAGAAAGATGCCCAGGACACCACTCCTCCCCTTGACGCGCCCTCGGCCACGAAGAAGGAAAAAAAGGAACAGCGTGGGCCCGCCTCCCTCGTCCAGCCGTATGTCTCGCGCCATCTTGAAGAAGATCGCCTGCTGACCCGCTTTCGTCCGAAAGACGAGACGATGCAGGAGCTGTGGTATTGGGCCAAGCTCACCCATCTCGATCCGAAACCGTTCACGGTGCCGCTTGACCTGAGTGACCGACTCGCCACCTCCACCGAGCCATTGACCGTGCGGCTCTCCTTTCGGGGATGGTCCCATGCGACTAGTCGCACCCCTGCGACGCTCGCGGACCATCGGGTTGAGGTGCTGTTCAACGATGAGATGGTGGGGAGTGGCGAGTGGAACGGGCAAGAAGGCTATCAGCTTGATGTGCAAGTCCCAGCCAAAGTGCTCTCACCAACTCACAATGTCGTGACCCTGCGCATTCCGAAACGCCTGCCACCGCCGACCGCGACCAGCCAACCCGCGACCCCAGCAACCCCCGCTACCCCACTCGTCGATGTGGTGCTTTGCAACTGGCTGGAAGTGACGTATCCACGTGACCCCATGATCGCCGGCCCCGAGCCGGTGCGGTTCGTCGTGCCCTCAGAGCAACCGACTCGGACTCTTGCCCTGGGCTCGCAAGCGGATGCCCGCCTCACGCTCTATGGCCAGAATGGCGCGCGGATCACCGTACCAGCCAAAGAGCGTCTCCAGCATCATGTTGCGCTGCCCGAAGCCGAGACCGTCTTCTACGCGGTCGTCAATCAGAGCTTCAAGACGGTTACGTCCGTGGCCCTCGATCAGCCGTCCCAACTCAAGGCGAAAACCAACCGCGCGGATTACCTGATGATCGTCCCCTCGCGGTTGCGGGGAGCGATCGCGCCCCTGGCCGCGTTTCATCAAAAGCGGGGACTCGCGGTGTCGGTCATCGATATCGAGGATGTGTATGATGAATTTCACCACGGCATTCTCCACCCGCGTGCGCTGCGAGACTTGATTGCCCACGCCTATCACCAATGGGCGAAGCCCGCCCCACGATTTGTCTTGCTGGTGGGCGACGCGAGCTGGGATGGCAAGAACTCGCGCGTGGAGGACGCGAACTACTCCGACTGGACCTATCAACCGGGGGAGACGATCCGGTTTAGCAAAAATGGCAGTACGGCCTACACCGACGGCCACTTGGGCTCCGTTCGTAATCTGATTCCCACCTGGAACTACAATACCTTTGAAGGGCACGCGGCGAGCGACACCTGGTTCGCGGAAGTGGACGGCGAGGATTTTTATCCCGATGTGGCGATTGGTCGCTTCCCGGTCACCGAGCCGTCGGAGGTCGCGGCCATCGTGAAAAAGACCATCCACTATATGGAGCGGCCAGAGGTCGGCCCGTGGCGGCGCAACATGTTGTGGATCACCAATGACGAGTCCCATTTTCAAGCGAGCTCGGATACCTTAGCGGCGACGCTGACCACGGCGGGTTTCGCGGCGCACAAAATCTACCCGAAAATGCAGGATGTCGATAATGCCCGGCACCAGGAACGATTGCGCGGTGCCTTTGATGAAGGGCAACTGCTGGTGCATTTCTATGGCCATGGCGGGCGCTACATCTGGCGCACGGGACCACCAGACCTCCGTAAAAACCATGATTTATTCACGCTCGCCGATTTAGACAAACTGTCGCCCACTGGGCGGCTGCCGATCGTGCTCAGCATGACGTGCTACTCAGCACCCTTTGACCATCCCACTGCCGATTCGATTGGCGAGAAGTTTCTTCGTCTCCCGGATCGCGGTGCGATCGCGGTGTTCGCCGCTTCGTGGCGCAACAGTCCGTCGATCAACTTCAGTCAAATGGTGGTGCAAGAGTTATCGAAGCCCGGCACCATTGGCGAGGCCATCATGCGCGCCAAGCGCTTGGAAAAAGACCGGCTGCTCGTGGAAACCTACAATTTGTTAGGCGATCCCGCCGTGCCGCTGGCCCTACCGCAACTTCCCGTCACATTGACCCTGGAGAACCACAACGCCGACAGCGCGAGGGTAACAGCGGAGGTCGGAGCGCAAGCCGTACCGAGCCAAGCGCTGATCGAATGGCTCGATCAATCTGGGGAAGTGGTGCATCACCAAGAGGTCAAGGTACCGCGGTCTCGCTTCACCACCACATACGATGGAACGCCAGAACGCTTTTCCGCTGTCCGGGCCGTGCGGGCGTATGTGTGGAATGCCAAGGCGAATATCGACGGGGTCGGGGGAGTCGCGGTGCCGCCGCAAGCCGCCGCCGTCGGGACCGGCTCGGTGCCGGGATCGTAGCCGCATGAAGCAACGCCAGGTGTGGCGCTCACGCTTTATCGGTCACGAAATGTGATTCCGGTTGCACTGGTGGCCGTGGCTGTCCGTAGGAATCCCAGACCTCTCCCCACTCCGTGCGCTGAAACCCACGAATGCGGTTCCGCCCCACTAGCGGATACCACAAGAAGTCGTGATAGACATTGGACGCGAACGGGGCCCAGGCCATCAGGGGCGAATGCAATAACAGTTTCTCCAATGGCTGCAGCGGCCCCTTGCGGATCAACTGGTCGCCCCAAATCACCAGACTGCGCGACACCGTAAACCCAAAATTCACGCCCGACACGTCCTCGCCCACGACGGTGATATGGGCGGGGTCCGCCACGCCCAGCTCGCGTTCATGGCACATCCGTAGGTAAGGGATCGAGAGCGGATCGAACCCCATCATCTTGGCGGCGATGGCATCAATAGCGACCTGGTCCCCGCTCGCGAGCAAGTAATTCTTCACCACGGGCATCATCGTGCGTGGCCCAGCCCCATTGCCACACACCGTGCCATCCATCACCGCGAACATCCCAGGGTGCAGCTCTTTCTGCATATACATGAGATCGACCAACACCTCGTGCATGTGCTTATGCGCATAATGGCGCACCTCTTTCAGCAATCCGCCAAAACTATTCTTAATCGCCCCCGTCGTCGTCGCGTGTCCATGCGTTTTGACCGTGGGCAGGTGGATGATTTGGCGGCCAGGATACAGCTTGGGAATCTCGATACCGTCGGGAAAAATATCGTTCAGCTTGAGCAATGGACTCTTGAAGCGATAGACCATCCATTCCACTTCCGGGAGTGGCGTGAACGTCAGCCCATACCGCTCCAGCACCGGGACCCAGCGGTTATTCACAGCGCCTTGGCGGGGGTCGGTGACCACGGTTTTGTTCTCCACCGGCAGCAGCGCCTCTCTGGCAAAGCCGTCTTCCACCAACGTGCGCACGACGCCCTCCAATTGCCACGGCTGCGTGGAACAGGCGGGAAAGTATTTCGTCCACGACAAGTTGAGCTTGAGAATCGTCTCGTGCTCTTTGCGAATATAGCCCTGGTACTCGGCGAGGTGCAGGAGGCGACGATAATCATCCAGGACGCTTGCTGGGGTTGTTTTCAATACTACGACGATGGCTTTCATGTGCGCGGTTTCCTTGTGTTAGCGCCAATACAGCACGATCCCCACGGTCAGCACCCAGAGACCGAGATTGAGCAGGAGCGGGATGTCGGTCAGCATCTGCTGGGTCGGATCGCCGCCTAACTCCTTGTGGTAGACCAGATACAGGTAGCGAAAGATGCCGTACAACACAAACGGCAACGTCGCCAGCAGCCCTTCGGTCTGAAATTTCCGCACCGTCTCCTCGCTCACGGTATACAGCGCATAGCTCATCACGGTCGCCGCCGTGACAATGCCGATCATCATATCGAGAAAACGGAGATTGTATTCGGCCAGGACTTGGCGATGGTGATCCCCATCCATGCCGAACGACAAGAGTTCATGGCGTCGTTTGCAGAACCCCAGAAACAGCGCCAAAAGGGTCGTGCACATCAGTAACCAATGGCTGATCTCCACCGCCACCGCCACCGCGCCTCCGACCACCCGCAGGACGAATCCCGCCGCGATGGCGAACACATCGAGAATCACCTGATGTTTCAGCCACAGCGAATAGATCAGGTTCAACAGCCAATACCCAACGACGATCACCAATACCCCGCCGCCCAGCAGGAGCGCCCCCGCGAAGACGAATACGAGCAAGGTCCCTGACGCACCCAAGACGGTACCGCGGGAGAGATGGCCCGCCGCGAGTGGCCGATGCCGTTTTCCCGGGTGGGTGCGATCCTGCTCGTAATCAAGCACATCGTTGAGCAAATAGACGGCGCTGCTCACCCCACAGAAGAGCACGAAGGCGAACAGCGCGCGGACGAAGGCATCCGGAATGAACAATTGCTGAGCGAAGAGCAGGGGCGCGAAGACCGCCAAGTTTTTCGCCCACTGCGCTGGGCGCATCTCGGTCCACAGGTGAGCGATCATCCCCGGCAGTCTACCGATGTGGCGCGCGCCAGAGAACCTCCCCCACAAGAACACCTTCCCACCCTATACTTTTCGCCAAGCATTTCGTACTTTTCTCGCACCTTTTGGCTATGGACACACCACGGATTGTCATTCTGACCGGGCCGACCGCGACGGGAAAAACCGCGTTGGCGATTGAGTTCGCGACTCGCTATGGAGCGGACATCATCAGCGCCGACTCGCGCCAGGTGTATCGCTATCTCGATATTGGTACCGCCAAACCGACCGCGGAACAGCAGGCCGCGGTCCCACATCACCTCATCAATGTCATCAATCCCGATGAACAGTTCGATGGCGCGCGGTTCCGCACCGATGCCCACCGGATCATCGCCGAGGCCAGTCAACGTGGTAAACGGATATTGGTCGCGGGTGGCACCGGGTTGTATCTGCGGGCGTTGACCCGCGGCTTGTTTGACGGACCACCGGCGAACCCGCCGTTACGCGCCCAGCTCGAAGAACACGAGCGCACGGAAGGCAAAGGCTTCTTGCATCGTTGGTTGAGTCGTGTCGATCCACCGACCGCGGCTCGGCTGCATCCTAACGATGTGCTCCGTCAGGTTCGCGCCTTGGAAGTCTTTTTGTTAACCGAGATTCCCATGAGCCGCTGGCAACAGGAACATGGCTTTCGCGAGCGACCCTTTCCCACACTGCTGCTCAGTTTGATGTGTGACCGCGAGACGCTGTATCGCCGTATCGAAGCCCGCTGTCGGCAGATGCTCCGCGATGGCTTAGTGGAGGAATTGCGCCAGGTGTGGGCAATGGGCTATGACCCAGCATTGCCGGTGTTTCAGACCATCGGCTATGCGCAGATGGGTGCCGTGCTGCAAGGCCGGTTAGGACAGGAGGACGCGCTCACGCAAATGGCGACGGAGACTAAACGCTTGGCCAAGCGGCAACTGACCTGGTTGCGGGTGGAACCGAACGTGCGGTGGTTTGCACCCGTGCAAGAGCGGGAGATGGCCACGGAGATAGAAAAGTTTTGGCAGCGGGAAGAATTGAAGATTGAGTCAGCGGGCCATTGAGACATTCTTCAATGACTCAATGGCCCGCTGACCCGATGAGGCAATGATTCAATTGAGAGGGACATCGTGCCGACGACATATCTGGAATTTGAGAAACCATTGACCGACATTGATAAACGCTTGGACGAGCTGCGTCGTTCGCCGGCGCGCTCGGAAGAGGAGCAGGCGGAATTGCTCGTGTTGGCGGCGCAACGACAACAACTAGAAAGCGACATCTACGGCGCGCTGGTACCGGGGCAGCGGGTGCAGCTTTCGCGTCATACCGACCGCCCCTACACGCTCGACTATATCGAACGGCTCTGTTCGGAATTCGTGGAGTTACACGGCGACCGCAATTTTTTCGATGACCAGGCCATTGTCGGCGGGTTGGCGCGCTTTCGTGGGCAACCCGTCGTGGTGGTTGGCCATCAGCGCGGGCGCACCACCGCCGAAAAAATCAAGCGCAATTTCGGCATGCCAAAGCCGGAAGGCTACCGCAAGGCACTGCGCCTGTTTCAGTTAGCTGAACGTTTTCGTCGTCCGGTGATTACCTTCATTGATACCCAGGGGGCCTATCCTGGTCTGGACGCGGAAGAGCGTGGACAAGCCGAAGCCATCGCGCGCAACATTCGGGAAATGGCGCGGCTACGCACCCCAATCATTGTCGTCGTCATTGGCGAAGGCGGGAGTGGCGGCGCGTTGGCGTTGGGTGTGGGCGACCGCGTGTTGATGCAAGAGAATGCCTGTTACTCGGTGATTACGCCCGAAGGGTGCGCGGCGATTCTGTATGGCGAACGCACGCCAGAGCGGGTGGCGTGGGCCGCCGAAGCGCTGAAAATCACGGCCCCGGACCTCCTCGCCCTCGGCGTGATTGATGGGATTATTCCAGAACCACCAGGCGGCGCGCATCGGTACCCCGAAGCCGCCATCGCCGCCGTGGGGGATGCGCTGGCGGAACAGTTACACGCGGTGAATGTTCTCGCGCCCGAGGAGTTACTCGCCCAACGCTACGTGAAATTCCGGCGCATGGGTGAGCAAGGGATTCGCGCGGAATAAACCGAGAAGGAACATCACAACGAGAGATGCCGAAAGGGAGGGAAGTCCAGATGGCGGAAGCTGTCCCACAAAACTTGACTGGCGTTCGTGTTTTGGACATCACGCAATATATCGCGGGTCCCACGTTGGGCCGGATGCTCGCCGATCTCGGCGCCGAGGTTGTGAAGCTGGAAATGCCACCGAGTGGGGAATACTCCCGCCGGGGCGGGTTTCCACCGCGCGTCGAGGGGCAATCGCCCACCTATATCTATTACAACCGCGGCAAACGCAGTCTCTGCATCGACTTCAAACGGCCTGAAGGGGCGGAGATCGTGCTGGACTTGGCGACCCGGTTCGACGTGGTGATTGAGAATTATACGCCTGGCGTCTTGCGGAAATATGGCCTCACCTATGATGCGTTCAAGGCGCGCAATCCGCGGATCATCATGTGTTCGATTTCCGGCTTTGGTCAGACTGGGTCCCGCGCCAACCTGCCGGGCAACGATATGACCGCGCAAGCGTTGTCGGGGTTACTGCATCTCACCGGCACCGAGGACGGCACGCCGGTCTATCCTGGCATGTATCTGGCCGACGGCGGTGGCGGCGTCAACGGTGTCGCAGCGGTGCTCGCCGCGCTGTACTACCGCGAACGCACGGGGATCGGGCAGTCCATCGACGTGGCGCTGTACGAATGCGTTTTCCACATTCATGATGTCTTCTTGATGCAGAACCTGTTCACCTATGGGGACTACAATCCGGGCCCGACTGGGCGTCATCGACCGGGCGCCACGCCGTGTGGGCTGTTTCGCACGCGCGATGGCTGGATTGTCTTGACGGTGCTGAATCATCAGTGGGCGCGCTTCGCGCAGGATATTGGCAAACCTGAACTGTTGACCGACGCGCGCTTCAATCCCGCCACCGCCCGTTGGGAGCATCGCCACGAGCTTGAGTCGATCATCGAGGACTGGTGCCGGTCACTCGGCGGTCGTGACGACGTGCTGAAGTTCTTGCGTGATCGCCATTATCTGGCCGCGCCAGTGCTGGACCTGCGCCAGACGGTTGACCTGATCAAAAGCGAGGGACGCGGTGCGCTGCAACCGCTCGACGTGCCGGGGTACGGAGAGATTCCACTCCCGAAGGTGCCCTACTTGTTTTCCGATACCACGGTGGAGTTTCCGCCAATTCTATCAATGGTAGGCGAAGACAATCGAGAAATTCTGCGTCACGACCTCGGTTACAGTGAACAGCAACTCGACGACCTCCAGGCCGCTGGCATCTTGATTGAAGATAGTGAACTCGCGGAAATCCGCGCCCGCCGAATCTAGCGCTCCCCGTCTCACTACTTTCCGTCGAGTCCGAAGACATACAGCTTGTTGTGGCTGGTGCCGCCAAACAAGCTGAACCCAGAACCCCAATACACGCGCCCATCGGCCACGACCGGATGGGTCGCGACCGAGCCACCAGCGGCAAAACGCCAGAGCACCTTGCCGGTCGCCGCAGCAAGCGCATACATCTGGTCGCCAGACGACGCCATGGAGCCGACATAGACGACGCCGTTGGCCACGACCGGGGCGGCGTAGGCGGCGGCATTCTGGGGATCGCCTGTTTGCCACAGGATCTTCCCGGTGGCGGGATCGAGCGCGGCCCAGGAGCCGCCCGTGACGGCCTGCCCCGAGGTCAGACGGTGCGGCACATGCTCCAGATTCGTGAGCGCCACGTAGAGGCGCTGTCCATCGTACGCCGCGCCCCAGGTGAGTCCGCCCGGCTCCGACCAGGGGCCGACCAACGTGTGCCACAACACTTCGCCGGTCTCGGCGTCGAATGCCCAATACACGCCACTTTTCTGCGCGATCCCCACGACCTCGCGTTTGCGACCGCCGATAGTCGCGCTGTAGAGCTGCGGTGATCCAGCGGCGAATGCCCAGTTCAGAAAGTCATTGGGTGGTGGGCAGACCCTTACGTCCGCGGCATGGCCGATGCCGTGCAACGGGAACGGGTATGTCACGCGCGGCAATTCACCGCAGGCCATTTCCCACACCCGCGCACCCGATCCGAAGAATGTCCAGCGTGGCTGACCCGTGGCCATATCGACGGCGGTGATCGCGTTGAAGCGCGCCTCGGCGGGGTAGCAGGCGGGGTTCCAGTCGTCGGGGGCGGCCATGAGACAGGCGGTGACGGACTCCGGCTGTGAGTAATGATGGTCAGTGCCAAAGTAGATGATCCCCTTCTCCACATTGGCACCGGGGACACTGATAATCGCGCCGCCGCTCCAACTGTCGAGCTGCCCGCCATTGTCTGGCATTGTCCATGTCTTCCACACGATCTTTCCAGACTGACTGTCGAGCGCGACGAGGCTGCCGCGAAAATTGGATGTGGCCTTTCGATCCTTGACGAATTTAGACCCTTCGGTCGACGAGACGCCGACATAGAGTCGGTTGCCCACCACGATTGGCGAGCCCGTCACCTGCGCCGCCGGATGTTCATCAAGTCGTGTGATCCAGCGACGTTCCCCAGTCGTCTCATCAATGGCGATCATGTTCGCGCCGCTACGGTCGCCGAAGATGACCAGCCCTTCGGTGACAACAACGCTCGTGCGCACGGCTGAGTTGGCCACGCCGTTGTACTCGGAGACGGAATGGGACCATAGGACCTTGCCGGAATGGCGATCAAACTTCCACAGCTTGCCACTCGCATCTGGCATATAGACGGCTTCGCCGACGACCACGGGCGTGGCCCAGTTGTCGCCGCCTGTCGTCACGGTGTAGACGGGCGCGAGCCGACTCACCGTGGTCGGGCTGAGTGTGGTCTCCGCGGGCTGGTTGCGACTGTTGATCGGATCGTAATTGCTCATGGGCCAGTCCGCCGCGCTGACCGGAGCGATTGCGGTCAGCAGGACCAATGCCCATGTCATCACGCGCAGCGCGGCGACCCGTCCTCGAGCGTTGCGTGGCCGTTGGGATACCATACTCATGGAGTTGTCCACCTCTAACGGTTCCGATGATCCCGAACGAGCCCCGGTTCCTTGGGATGTGGGTAGGGGTGAGGCGTGGGAACCATGTCCCGATGGTAGGCGCGCGCGCGCGCCATCGCGTCACGATAAATGGCCGCGAGGTGATCCTCGGTCTCATAGTCGAACGGATCTTGGAGGCGTTGTTCGATATCGCCCCCACGGTCGGGTTGGTGCTTGACATACCATTGCACCGTGCGGCGGAGCGCCGTCTCGGCCGGCAGCGGATCACGGTACCCAAGTTGGTGCTGTATTTTTTGCAGATCCATCAGTTTGTGATGTGGGGTCAGCTCCAAGCTGACTCCGCGCGCGGGATACGCGACTTCGGAAGGCAGGCTGATGACCTCGAACGTGTGATGCAGTTCAGCCGAGATAATGTCAACGATCTGACGTACCGTGTATTGGACATCGTCGCCACAGTTGTACACTTGGCCAGCCGCGACTTCGGGCTTGTCCACCGCGAGCAACACGGCGTGGGCGAGATTGCCCGCGTAGCCATGCGTCATCAAACCCATGCCGCCCTCGGACAAGATGATGAAGGGGCGTTTGTCGAGCGCGCGACGGATCACACACCATTCCCGTGGCAACAATTGATACGGCCCATACACATAGGGATAGCGGTAGACGACGCCACGCGGGTGGGCCGCGAGGACCGCAAGCTCCGTGCTGGCAATCAGATAGGAAAAGCGGTGTTCTTGCTCGGTCTGCACGGTGGGCGCGGTTTCGGGGACCGGAGTCGGCAGGCCACGCGGAAAATTCACCGCGGGATCGAAATACCCGCGATATGCGGGGACACCGCCAATCGCGATGAACTGCCCGGTTCTGCCTTCGAGTGCTTCCGCGATGACCCGAATGCGTCCGTACGTGGCGATTACGACATCGAAACTCCGCTTCCCTAATGCGGTGTCTAAGGTCTCGCGAAAATGGGGGTCCCCGTGGATGTGTTCGACATCGGCGGGAATTTCGGGAATTTCGTGGGTGCCACGATGAAAGATCGTGACGGTGTAGCCGCGTTCTTGAAGACCGGTGACGAGAAACGGTCCGCTTGGACCGGTACCACCCACAACGAGCGCTGTTTTCATTGACTTTATCCCCCCGTTTTTCCCAAACCGCCTGCTGGCAGCGAACACATCTGACAGGTTTCGGCCAACAGTCAAAAGACATGTGTGAAGATGAGAGCGGATCGTCCGTATCCCAGTAGGCTTTCCGCAGCCCGCCCGCGATCGCGCCTACGGACGCCTCACCACGCCCGCTTTCTTATGTCCTCCACGTGATGGTGTCAACTTCGCGTTTCGCGTCGTAATCCCCGTGACGGGGTGCATATCGAATTTCCGGTCTTCCTTCCGCAGGATTGCCGGAAATTTGATGGAGTCCCTTTTCAGGTTTTTCCCTTGACACGGGTTCGCGAGGTGTTGTATGAGCGCGGGACTTGTTGTTTTTCTATTTTTGCCTTTTGCCTTTTGCCTTTTGCCTTTTGCCTTTTGCCTTTCTTGTCTTCAGGAGGAACTCACCGTGCATGGAATCTTCCCCCCCCCCGAAATCACTGATTGTGTCATTCTTCTTGCTCCTGCTCCTGTTGAGTTGGGGCGCACCCGCTGACGCCACCCCACGGATCACGAGTATCACGCCGTCCTGCGCGGTGCCCAGTGACCAGACTCTCCTGACCGGCACAGGCTTCGGGGCGCAGAACGTGACGGTCACGGTCAACGGCGTGCCCGCCACCGTCGTCAGTGCCACCGGCGCGCGGGTCACCTTTGTCGTTCCCACGGGTGTGGCTTCCGGTATCGCAGTCGTCAAGGCCGCCAATCCTGGCCAGCAGGGCGGGACGATCGCGCTGCGCATCAAAGGTCCAGAAGTCTGCGGCAATACCATCGACGAGGACTGTGACGGCCAGCTCAATGACCCCGACGTCTGTACGCCCGTCAATCACGCTCCGACCGCGCATGCTGGTCCTGATCAAACCGTGCCGGTCGGGAGTCTGGTGACGTTGGATGGATCGGGCTCCAGTGACCCAGACGGCAATCCGCTCAGCTTCCAGTGGACCCTGAGCGCCCGGCCCAATGGGAGTCTCACCTCCCTGACCAACGCGACCACCGTGGCCCCGAGTTTTACCGTCGATACCACGGGAACGTACCATATACAGCTCCAGGTCAGTGACGGACAATTGAGTAGCACAACCGACCTCGTCATTGTCTCGACGCTCAATAGCGCCCCGGTTGCCGATGCAGGATCAGACCAAACCGGGCAAGTGGGCAACACCGTCCTGTTCACGGGCGCGGGCTCGACGGACATTGATGGGGACCCGCTGACGTACCAATGGAGTCTGCTCGCCGCGCCCGCCGAGAGTACGGCCCTCTTGGTGTCGCCGACCAGTGTTACACCCAGCCTAACGCTCGACAAGTTTGGTACGTATCTCGTACAACTCGTCGTGCACGATGGCACCGTCGCCAGCGCGCCCGACACCATGACGATTGATACCCTCAATAGTTCCCCCATCGCCCAGGCGGGTTCCGATCAGAGTACGGTCGTGGGCGAGACGGTCACGCTCGACGGGAGCCAA
>JABFSC010000179.1 GCA_013140885.1 Deltaproteobacteria bacterium
GACAGGCAATCCCTTGCCGGAGTTGTTGTCGAAAGGGTGCATTTTTCAACTTTACCGGTGTTGCTCCACACCAAAGAACTGGAATTTAATTCGTGTATCTGCCTTTTCAATTTGCGGGAAACTACAGATACAAGCTTGGCTTGGGTCTTCAACGACGAGAATGGTTCTCCAAGTCCTGGGAAAAATCCGGTCACCGTCGGATTGGTCGGACTCCACATCCTACACAAAACCCAGTCGGAGAAGACGTGGTTCTGGTCAACGTTTGAACAGGTGGACAACACGACCAGCTCATTCTTCAACTCGGGTTGTACACCCGCCCCATGTCCAACGAATGTTCAAACGGCGAAGACTCCCTATACGGAGTTGACTCCCCAGGGCGCACCGGTCAACGCTCCAGTCCAAGTCACGCGCCAAATCCCCATTCAAGCGGATCCGACACTCAATACGTACTATCAGGGACTCCTCCGCGGTTCAGTGTGGGCCAACTACCAATTGATCACCACCCAGTGGGCCACGGGGACGGTGACCCAAGGCACACCGACCTTCGTGGCGAACACCACGCTGGAGACGTTTTTCGGCGCTCAGTCAAGTTGCATGGGCTGTCACGCGGGTGCCGTGACCACGAATCAACAACCGGCGGACTTTAGTTTTCTCTTAGGCGAGGCACAGTAGCCGAGTCTCTTGCTCTTACATTTGGCGGATGTTCATCCGTATCCTGGGTGGTCTGAAGGGGGCTGTCTGGCGTAACCACTAACACACAAGGAGGTGTTCCTATGAGGCAATATCGATTCGCAGTATGGATTTCGGTAAGCGGACTGTGTCTATGCCTACACGCTGTCGCCGCGGCGGCTCCGCTAGTCGATTGTGACAAAGGCAAGACGATCACCAAAGCCTTGGAGCAGGCCAAACCCGGAGAGACGATTGACGTCCAAGGGACATGTCGGGAAACCATTACCATTCACACCGATGGCGTGGTTCTCGTTGGACATGGCGGCGCGGTTATTGATGGGGGGCAACAAACCGTCGTCACGGTGGTGGGCGCACGGCGAGTCACACTCCAGGGCTTCACTCTACAAAATGGCAACCTTGGGCTTGTCGCCACGGGCGGCGCGAACGCCACGCTCCGCAACCTCACCCTTCAGAACAACGCCAACTCTGGCCTGCGGTTGGAAGGCCAGTCATCGCTTGAGCTGACGGACTGCACGATCCAAGGGAATAGGCTCAATGGCCTGGAGGTTGATCGTGCTTCCGAGGCCAAGATCAGTGGGAGCTTCCTCAGTCAGAATAACCAGGTGTTTGGTTTGATCTTGAACAACGCCGCAAGCGTAACCTTCGCCCAGGCTACCGCGACCGTGCAGAACAACACCTTAGGCATTCAGATCGGAGCCAACTCAAGCGCGTTCATCGCCGACGCGGCCACCACGGTCACGGCTAGTAACAATCTGGCGACGGGGGTGACGGTGGTATCGGGTTCGACCCTCTTTGCGTTCGAGGGGAAGATCGTGGCGGAGAACAATCGCTTCAATCACGGGGTTTCCGCCAACTCCAATTCGAACATTGACCTGGACCGAGGTGGTACCATTATCGCCCGTAATAATGGCCAAGATGGTGTTCAACTCGAAGACTCATTGTTGAACCTGTTCAACATGCCAGGACTGCCCGGCTCACGAGTGGAGGCGAGTGGGAACGGCCGACATGGACTAAGCGCCTTTTTGGAGTCGCGGATCGACCTGTCCGGTGGCAGTGTGGTGTCAAGTCAAAATAACCACAATGCAGGAATCCTGGCTGATAACGGTAGCTTTGTCAGGCTTGTTAACTCAACGCTGGCCGGGAACAGCGGGCGTGATGTCGAGCTGAGTTTTGGCTCGCGGGCTGATCTCAATGCCACCAATGCCATTGGCACGCTTTCCTGCGACGATACAGTCCTGATCCGTGGAAATGCCGGTTTCACTTGCCCAACGCCGTGAAGAGAAGAGATACCGGAAAAGGGTCCGGTCTTGCAATCAAGCACAATGTGTTAATGCAAGACCTGCCCCAAATTTTTGAAGGCTCGGGGAGGTCCTTGAACCCCTTTCCCTTGAACGTATTGTCGATATTGTTTGCTTCGTCCGCCAGCATGAAAAATGAACCGCACGCTGGCGGCATGTCACTCAACGCACGAACACATCAGGGTAACGCGAGCGCATACAACCGACGGCTGATTGCTCATCACGATTGACTTCCCCAGGACAAGGCGTTAGGGGCGGGAGGGTATAAAGGAGGCAGGTATGGACTTCGGTGTCTGTGTCTTGGCCAAACCCGCGCAGTGCGCCCGCGACGCGCGACTCGCGGAAGACCTCGGCTTTTCGCATGTCTGGGTCAGTGACACCCAAATGATGGCGGGCGACCCGTATGTGTGTCTGGGGCTCATCGCGCAGCAGACCCGGCGGGTCAAACTCTGCACCGGCGTGTCAATTGTCGGGACGCGGATTCCTCCGGTCATCGCCAATTCGATCGCCACGGTGAATGAACTTGCGCCGGGCCGGGTGATTCTCGGCATCGGCGCGGGCAACAGCGCGTGGCGCGCGATGGGCATGCCGCCTCGTTCACTCCGTGTGTTACGCGAGGATGTACGGGTTATTCGTGGTTTGCTCCGTGGCGAGGAAGTCAGCTATCGACCTGGCCAACGGGAAGAAGACCGCCGTGCCATTCGCTTCTTTCATCAGGACCAAGGATTCATGAACACCCGGGACCCGGTGCCGATCCATGTCGCGGCCAATGCTCCACAAGCGATGGCGCTGGCTGGTGAGATCGGCGATGGCTTCATTACCTCACGCACCAATGCGCTCGATGGTTGGAATGCCGCGTGGAACCAAGTGCGGTGCGGGGCCGAGCAAGCAGGCAAAGACCCAGCCACGCTGTATACGACCTTGTTGACCACCGCGTGTTTGCTCCGTCCGGGTGAAGGATACGACTCCCCACGTGTGAAGCACCAAGCTGGTCCGTGGGCGACATTAGCGCTGCACGCGCTGTACGAACGGGTGCAAAATCCCACCGCCGCCCCTGATGCCATTCGGTCAACGTTCTCCGCTTATCAATCTTATATCGACCAACAAAAGCAACGGCTGGGTGAGCGCTATTATCTGACGCTGCACGACGGTCACGGGTTGTATCTTCAACCGGAAGAAGCCCAGTTCGTCACCCCAGAGATCGTGCGGGCCACCACCATGACCGCCACGCCGGAAGAGTTACGCGAGCGGCTGCACGCGCTCGAAGCCGCGGGCGTCAAACAGGTCGCCTTCCTGCCCGCGACCGAGGCGTTCACCGAGTTCGTGCAGGAGTTCAGCAAACAGGTGATCGAGAAATTCTGACGGCCTGAGAGGAACCATGACTGACCATACCGCCCTGCCATTGCCCACCTTACCCGCGCCAGTTGACCGCATCCTGCGGGACTTCATCGACACCGCGTGTCACGTTCTCGGCTCAGACCTCCACGCCATCGTCTTGTTTGGCAGCGCGGCGGAGGGACGACTGCGCCCCACGTCCGACGTGAACGTGATTTTGGTGCTCACGCATTTTGTCCAGGCCAAAGTCGATCTGCTGCGGGACTCCCTCCGGGTGGCTCAAGCGGCGATCCGCTTGAGTCCGATGTTCTTGCTGGAAGAAGAAATCGAGGCGGCCGCGATGGCGTTCGCGCAAAAATTCTCGGATATCCTGCGGCGTCGCTGTGTCGTGTACGGGCCTGACCCTTTCGCTGGGGTCGTGGTTCCTCGTGAGGCGATCATCACGCGGTTGAAACAAGTGTTGCTCAATATGACCTTACGGCTGCGTGAATTGTATGTGCTGCGCAGCCTTCGGGAAGAACAGTTGGTGTCGGTGATCGCGGATATGACTGGTCCATTGCGGTCGTGCGCGGCGACGTTGCGCGAACTCGAAGGACAACCGCCACTGTCACCCAAGGAAGCGCTCGCGCAACTCGCGCCCGCCCTCTTACTCCCGGAATGGCAAGAGACCCTCGCGCGTCTATCGGAAGCACGAGAGCAGCAGAGTCTGCCCGCGGGGCTCGCCGGGCCGACCGTCTTTCGGCTGATCGACCTCGCCCAACGGATGCGCGCACGAGTGGAAACACTGAACTGAGGAGGGGCTGATGAACCCGTTTGATTTTCCCGGTCCGCAGTTTCTCGTTTTTTACTCCCTCCTTGGAGTCCTGGTGGTGGTCACCGTGGCGATCTTCCGGCGCATGGCGGAATCTGGCGCGGTGCCGAAACTCGATTTTTCCGATCCCTATCTGCTCGCCTATTTACGAGGGGGAAAGAATGAAGCGTTACGGGTCGCCACGGTGTCGCTGATTGATCGCGGACTCCTGAGCGCGAAAGACGACACCGTGGAGACGAGGACGAACGTGTCGCCCGATCACGTCCAACGCCCGATTGAAAAAGCCCTTCTACAAAAGTTCCGCCAGTATCATCACGCAACCGTCATTTTCGGGGATCCCGTGCTCGCCGCCTCCTGCTCGGCATACGAGCAAACTCTGACACGCCTCTCCTTGCTCCCGGATGCGGACACGAAACGAGCGCGCTGGCGACGATTCTTCTTCGCGTTGGCGCTGCTGGATGGCGTCGCGCTTTTGAAGATCGTGATCGCTCTGAACCGTGGCCGACAAAATGTCTTTTTCTTGCTGATGCTCGCGGTGGTGTTCACTCTCGTTGTCGCGCAGGTGAGTCTCCCCTTTCGCACGACCCGTGGCAACGCCCTGTTAGCGGATGCGCGCACGTTATTTGCCGCCCTGAAAAAACGGGCCACCAGTCTCCGTTCTGGCGGGGCCAGTAGTGAAG
>JABFSC010000590.1 GCA_013140885.1 Deltaproteobacteria bacterium
TAATCGCGTTGCGTTTATCGGGGCGGTTAAACGTGAGATAGGCGATTCCATCTCGTTTTTCGTAGAGAAATGCTGGTGTTGTCACGCTGCTGTTCCTTCCTTTTCACTCCCATATCTTTCACTGAGCATCATTGCCCTTTGGTTTCGCAGTCGCCAATGCGCTTGGCGATGACGCGCTCGGCGAACTGGACCGCGACGCCGGTCAGCCACCCGGATGAATCAATCACGCTCGTGTACTGACTATCGCCGTCGAAGGTCGTCACGCTGCGAGAATGTATTTTTTGGCCGTTTTTCGTTGTGCAGTCCGCTGTCAGGCCATAGGTGAGGTCCGCCTCCGAATGCTCGACCGTCATCACGCACCCCAATTTGGTGAACGCCTCGCCCTGCTGTTTGAGCATGTCACTTGGGTCGCCGCAAACGCGCTCGACAATGTCCTTCGGCTCCCACGCCTGATCCGACCGCTGCGTCGTGCGCTGATATTCCCAGAGCCCCGCGCGCAACGCGGGGAACTCCGTGGCGGAGGCAACAGTCACATTCATCATACTCACAAGAAATAAGAACCGCGGAACATATCGTTGACCCATGTCTATTGTTTTGCCCTTTACGTTTTACGTCTTACGTCTCCGACTTATTCACCACCGTTGAGTAACTCCCGTTTCTTCGCTTCATAATCTTCGCGAGAGATGCGACCAGCGCGGCGGTCGTGGTGCAGTTTGCGGAGTGAGACATAGGTCTCAGGCGTTGGCTCCGCCGACACTGCTGGGCGAGGCGTACTCGGCACTGATGCGGGACCAGGGTCATCGGGTTCGTCACCCGCTCGGTCTGGTTTGACAACCGGCACCGTGACAGGCGCGGCGGCAGGTGTGGGAGCCGATACCGCAGCCGGTGGAGTCGTCGTGGCTTTCGCCACATACACGCCACTGGCCACTAGCGCGTCCGCGATTTTGCGCGCGGCGAGGAGGCGTTCTGGACTTGAGGGATGCGATGCGAAGAATTCCGCCGTCAAGGTTTGTGGCACCTCGATCGCCATGCGCTCGAACACGTCAACGGCGGCTTGAGGATCGTACCCCGCGGCGGCGGCATAGCGCAGCCCGACTTCATCGGCCTCGAATTCCTTATTTTGATTGGCGTGCTGGGCCGTCCCTTGGATCAGCCCGCCGGCGATGCGCCCCATCCCAGGAGCGACGGAATCCAGGGCCATGGCCGCCGCCGTGGCCGCCACCACGGTAATGATCCCAGTCGCCAACCCTTCCGAGATATGAGATTGCGTATGATGGCCTAACTCGTGGCCCAGCACCGCCGCTAATTCATCATCGGTGCGTGCGAAGTGGAGCATCCCCGCCGTGACCATGATCCGCCCAAAGGTCGCGCCAGCATTCACGCTTTGCTCCCCTTCAACAACAGTGAATTCAACTTCGGGCGGATTAGGCACCTGGGCGAGCAGTTTCTTGCCGATGCGCGCGACGCGCTCTTTTTGCTGGCGATAGTATTCTTTCGACCGTGCCGTGAGCCGTGCTTCTTCCTTTTGCACCTCTTCAAGCGTGGGCCGGTACACCGTCGGACCGCACGCGATCAACACGAGGCTCAAGGAGACAACAGCAGTGATAGTTCGTAACATTGGGAGTTCCCCTTTATTGCCACAACTGGGGAGGACTCTAGTCCTGCTCCCTGCACGCCGTCAAGCGCGATAGGGCGCGCCTTGGACTCGCGAAAGGTTTCGTGTATTTTCCGGTTCAAGGAGCAATCTTAGAGTGGGCGAGATGAAGTCAAACGCAATTCGAGAGCATGTGGCGAGAGCCGTGGGAATCCCGGATTGCGTTCCGCTCTATCCAGGCTACATTGCTGGACGTTCGTCGCCATAATCCATCTTGATGATATGCCAACGAAAGGAGGCTTGGATAAAAATGGACATCCAAACCCTTGAAACAGAAGTCTTGAAGCTGAATTCCAACGCGCGCGCGAGGCTGGCGGAGCGACTTCTCCAGAGTCTTGAGACATTGTCGGACGCGGAGAATGAACAACTCTGGGCTGAAGAAGCGCAGCGCCGTCATCAAGAGCTAGAGGCGGGAGCCGTTGTGGGGCGGTCGGTAGAGGAAGTGTTCCGCGATGCCAGAGCGCGATTGGCATGACGCCTGCGATCTCTGTTCATCCGCTGGCGGAGCAAGAATTGAATGACACCGCCAGTTACCACAATGCCGCGAGTTCAGGGCTGGGCGCGACATTTTTGGCTGAAGCTGAACGCGCCATCAGACGGATTCAGCTTCAGCCAGAGGCGGCACCGGTCGTATACGGAATGGTGCGCCGAAAGCTGATTCGCTGTTTCCCGTATAGTGTGATGTACTCTGTCCAAGCCGGTACGATTCGAATCCTGGCCATCGCTAATCAGAAGCGTCGTCCATTTTACTGGCGTGGACGCGCATAGCCGGAGACCTCCACGCCATCCGTCCTACCGCTTCTTCAACCCCGCCTCACGCGCGAATCGTTCCATCAGCGTCAGCACCTCATCAAACCCCTCCGTCCACATGAAGAACGCCAACACGACATGATCGAGTCCGACCTTTTCATAGTGCGGTAGCGCGCGCAGGGCGTCCTCGAAGGTGCGTTCATACGTCGGAGCCGCATACGTGAGTGAACGCGGGTCGCGCCCGGCTTGGGTCGCGAGGTCCTTAATCGTCTGGATTTCGCGTGGCAACGCGTCGGGGTCGCGCCAGAAGACATGCCCATACCAGCCATCCCCCAGCGTCGCGGTCCGCCGCAACGCCGCCGGACTATGTCCCCCAATCCAAATCGGAATATGGGGCTTTTGCACCGGCCGCGGTTCGCACCGCATGTCCGAGAATTGAAAATAGCGCCCCTGAAACTTCGGGTCCTCCTGCGTCCACATCTCTTTCATGATCTTCAGGTACTCATCGGTCTGCGCGCCGCGTTGATGATACGGCACGTTCAAGTAGGCGAACTCCTCTTGCATCCAGCCAACACCGGCCCCAAGGATCACCCGTCCATTGGAGAGCACGTCGAGTGTGGCCAGCATTTTGGCTGTCACGATCGGGTTCCGATACGGAATAATCAGCACGCCCGTGCCCAGACGCACCGTCGTGGTGCACGCGGCGACGTACGGCAGTACCATCAGCGGGTCGAGAAAATTGTCGGTCGGATCAATCGGAAACTTCCCCTCCGGGTGATAGGGATATTTCGAGGTGATATTCACTGGCATCGCGATATGATCCGCCGCCCACACCGAGTGATAGCCTAGCGCCTCGGCATGCCGCGCCACGGTCTGGATGCGTTGGACGACTTGCGTTCGCGCCTGAGGACCAACATGCGGGAGCACAACACCGTATTCCATAGGTTCTCCTTTCGACTGTTGTTACCTTTTCCTTTATCCCTTCCGAATCACCCCACGCGCTCGCAACTGTTCCATGTCGGCGGGTGAGAGTCCCACCTCATGCAGAATCTCCGCATCATGGGCACCAAGGGCTGACGCCGCCGTGCGCACGCGCGTGGGCGTGCGTGAAAATTTGGCTGCTGGTCCGGTAATGGGAACCGCCGATCCATCCGCTTGCCGTGTCTCCTGCAACATGTCCCGTTCACGAACATGCGGGTCCTGAGCCGCTTGGTCGTAGGTGCGGACCGGCGCGGCGGCGACTCCTTCTTTGATAAAGAGCGGCAAGACGTCATCGACCGAACGCGAGCGACACCAGTCGGCGATGATGGCATTCACCTCTTCTCGGTGCTTGAAGCGGTTGGCTTGCAAAGCGAAGTCCGGGTTTTCAGCCAAGTCTGGTCGGCCAATCAAGCGCGCGAGCACTTTCCAATGAGAATCCAACACCACCGCCAAGCGAAAATGGCCGTCACGACAGGCATAGACATTCGCGGGCATCGCGTATGGCGATTCATTGCCCCAGCGTTGCAGCGGCACGCCCAGCGCGGCGAGAGTCAGCATGCCATTGGACTGAAAGAGGATCGAATCCAGCAGCGCGACATCAATATGTTGGCCTTCGCCGGTACGCTGACGATGCGACAGCGCGGCGAGCGTCGCGAGCGCGCCGTGCATGCCCGCGAGGTCATCACATAACGCCGTGGCCGCGCGAACTGGCGCTCCTTCGCGGTTGCCATTGAGGGACATGAAGCCACTGGCGGCTTGGGCCAGTGTGTCGTAGCCCGCGCGGTCGTGGTCCGGTCCAAACTGCCCGAAGCCGGAGATCGACGTATAGATGATGTCCGGTTTCACTTTGCGCACGGCGTCATAGCCAACGCCCCATTTCTCCATCGTGCCGGGGCGAAAATTTTCCAGCACGACATCGGAGCGCGCGGCGATCTTGAGAAAAATATCGCGCCCTTCTGGTTTGCGCAGGTCGAGACTGAGGCTGCGTTTATTGCGATTGACGGTGGCGTGCATGTTGGAAATCGGAGGGTTCGTCTCCGGCAGAAACGGGGGAATGGTGCGACTGATTTCGCCATCCGGCAGTTCGACTTTGATGACATCGGCCCCGAAGTCGGCCAGCAGACAGCCGCACATCGGTCCCGCCCAGGTGGTCGTGGCTTCCAACACCCGAATGCCCGCAAGTGGCCCAGAAAGATCATATCGTGCGTCGCGAAAGAATTCCGTTTTGTCCATTGTTCTTCCTTTGTGTGATGGTTATTGGCGTTTCGTTATGCGAGACCAGAGCCGAGCGCCGACCAGTCCTCCCGCGAGGACGGGTAACCACACCCATAACAGTTCAGAGCGAACATGGCCAGACCGCGCGCGGAGAAAAATCCACTGACAGAGAGGGGAGACACGCGGATGGGTCGCCATGGAAAAAAGTAG
>JABFSC010000118.1 GCA_013140885.1 Deltaproteobacteria bacterium
GTTGTCTCTGACACGTATGGCTCGCTGTGGGGGAGGCATGCCCGGACTGTACCCGCTGCTCACGACAAAAACATTACCTCCGAAGTAATTGAGCCGCGCTATTCAATGCCCTACGGTCAGGACATGACAAGGAGGGAGAAGCCTTATGAAGTATTTCGAGGATGCCGCCGTGGGCGATACTTTCGTGTCTCAGGGCACGTATCGTATCACCGCCGAGGAAATCAAAAGCTTCGCGACACAATGGGACCCACAGCGCTATCACCTGGATGAAGCGGAAGCGGAGAAGGTGGTCGGACAATTGTTCGCGCCCGCGTTGCTGACCTTGTGCATTAGTTTCAAGCTGACGCATGAGTCGGGGTATTTTGAGATTTTGCCAGCAGCGGGATTGGGCTTGGAGGATATCCGCATTCCGAAGTCCGTTTTTGTGGGGGATCAGTTGCAGGCCAAGGTCGCAGTCGTCGCCAAGCGCGAGTCACAAAGCAAACCGGGGTTGGGTCTGCTCAGCCATAAGACCGAAGTCTTCAATCAACACGGCGAGCTGGTGTTGAGTTACGTGGTCCCGTCGCTGGTGTACAAGCGGCCTCAGTCGGAGGCGTGAGGAGTAAGGAGGACGTTATGACGAAGACGTTGCCCACGACACAATCCCCCGATGTGTCCCCCACGCACCGCTTGCTGGCGATGATGTTTGGCACGGTACAAACCCAACTGGTGCGCGTGGCGGCTCAGTTGCGGATAGCCGATCACCTGAAGGACGGCCCGCGATCCCTCACAGTGCTTGCGGAAGCAACTGGCATTCCCCCGTTGGCCTTGGCGCGCGTCCTGCGCGCACTGATTGATCTGGACCTTATACAGGAGCCGGAGACCGACCAGTTTATCTGTACGCCAGAGGGAGAGTTGTTGCGGAGCGACACGCCAGATTCGCTCCGTCATTATGCGATTCTCACCGGAAGTGAATGGATCGTGCAGCTCTGGCCGCGCCTCTTGCGGAGTCTCCAAACGGGCACGAGTGCGTTCGAGCAAGTCTTTGGCTTACCGCTCTACGTCTATATCCAGCAACATGCCGATGCGGCGGCGGTCTTCAATGACGCGCTGACGTCGATCTCGCGGCAGGAAGCCATTGTTTTGCAAGACGTGTACGATTTTTCCGCGGTCCGCACGGTAGTTGATATCGGGGGTGGGCAAGGGCTGGTGTTAGCAACGTTGCTAGAGACCTATCCATCGCTTCACGGCACGTTGCTTGACCTTCCACCAGCCGTGGCTAGCGCACAGGCCGTGCTGGGCAACTTTGTCGCCAGTGGCCGGTGTCAGTTTCAGAGTGGTGACTTTTTCCGGTCCGTCCCCGGTGGTGGAGAGGTGTATCTGCTCAAGCGCATTCTCCCCGCCTTCAACGATACGCAAGCCCTGACGCTTCTATGCAACTGCCGAGAGGCGATGCAGCCAGAGAGCCGTATCCTCATCGCGGACCCTGACCCTTCATCCTCGCTGCATGGCCGGTTATTCGATATCGCCATGCTAGGAACTTTTGACGGGCGACTACGAACGGACGCTGAACTACAAGAGCTGTTCGCAAGCGCGGGATTGAGAGTGACTGGCACGATCCCCACGCGCTCCACGCTCCGTCTCGTCGAGGGCAGGCTACTCTAGCGGTGCGGATTCTCCCGCATATAACCCGAAATACCGTAGGGCCACTGTGTGGCAGTGTACGGAAGTGGACTGGGATGTGGACCAACTCAATAAGCTGCGGCTGGCATGGCTGCAAGGTGAAGTTCCCCCTCATCCTGACCTTCTCCCGCAAGGGGAAAAGGAACCTAAAGCCATCCGTGCATAGTGAGTGCCGAACACTATTGACTCATGCCGCCGATTGAAACGTTGAATACAGACATCATTTCAATCGCGGCATATCCCTTTGGTTAGTTTTTTCCGTGCATACACTTAAGTTACGTTCTACGTACCCGATAACGTAATGGAGAAAACGGACAATATAAGTAAAATTCAGTAGACTACGGCGGCAATGCGAATGAATCACCGACGACGGTCCCTAACAGTTGTGACAGTAATATGGCTAGTCACGATGAGCGCTGGCATGTATCGGTTGTCCATCCATGAATTTACTCCCGGTCCCCCAGCTATCGGCCCCTCCTCTTGGCCAGTAGAGAGTCACATCCCTCGTCAACCTCATCAGCCTACTTTGGTGATGTTAGCCCACCCTCAGTGTTCCTGCACCAGGGCGAGTATTGGTGAGTTGGCGATCCTCATGGCGCAGCTTCCCCGCCCAGTTGAGGCCCATGTCGTGTTTCTCACCCCAACGACCTTGACAGGCACCTGGGAACAGACCGATCTCTGGCAAAGTGCCGCCGCTATTCCGGGAGTCCAGGTTTTCGCCGACCGCGATGGGCAAGAAGCGCGTCTCTTTCAGGTCACTACCTCCGGCCAGGTCCTGCTTTACGATGAGCGAGGACGATTAGCATTCGCGGGCGGGATCACGGCATCACGGGGTCATTCTGGGGAGAACGAAGGACGTCATGCGCTCCTCTCATTGCTGACGGCGGCGGAGCCCCTGCGCACCACAACCCCAGTTTTCGGGTGTTCGCTATTTTCCCATTCACCCCGCACCTAAAAAAAAGAAAAGGAAAATCATGGTACCCCCCTCCCTTCCCCCTGCTTCCCAGGCTGAGATCTCGCATCGATCAGCGACTCTTTTGCACGAACACCAGCACCGTATTTACGTACAGACCGACCGATTGTTTGCCGTCTTGATGCTTTGCCAGTGGATCGCCGGCATTGGCGCGGCCTGTTGGATTTCACCCCGAACGTGGATAGGCACGTCAAGTGCGATTCATATCCACGTCTGGGCGGCCATATTACTGGGGGGCGCTCTCAATCTTTTCCCCGCGTTTTTAGCACTCACGCAACCGGGGACGGTCCTGACTCGTCATGTGATCGCCGCTGGCCAAGTCCTCACCTCCGCACTCCTCATCCATCTCACTGGCGGCCGCATCGAAACTCATTTTCATGTGTTCGGGTCTTTGGCTTTTCTTGCCGCATACCGTGACTGGCGTGTTCTTGTGACGGCCACCGCATTGGTTGCCCTCGATCATTTCTTCCGTGGCGTGTTCTGGTCGCAATCGGTTTTTGGCGTGCTCACGGCGAGCTCCTGGCGCTGGGTGGAGCATGCTGGCTGGGTGATCTTTGAAGATATCGTGCTGATTCGCTCTTGTTGGCAGAGTCAACAGGAGATGCGGGAGATCGCCGCACAGCGTGCAACCCTAGAAAAGGAAATCGAGGAGCGGAGCAAAGTTGAAGAGCAACTCCGCAATCAAGCCCAAAAGGTGGCACAAGGAGCGACCCGACTCACCAGTGCCACCCAAGAGATTACGACATCCTTGACGCAAGTCATGGCAGCCGTAACGGAAACGGCTGCAGCAGTGACTCAGACCACGGCCACCGTTGAAGAAGTCAAACAAACAGCT
The DNA here is from genome assembly GCA_013140885.1 of Deltaproteobacteria bacterium. Classification (GTDB taxonomy): domain Bacteria; phylum Desulfobacterota; class Binatia; order Bin18; family Bin18; genus JABFSC01. The sequence continues at coordinate 3,471 of JABFSC010000118.1, forward strand.
TACGTCGCGAGTCAGAAAGCTCGGAACGTTTCCGCGGGAGTGCAGCAGACGGCGGAGGTATCGCAAGCGGGGGCCAAAGCCGTCGCGGATGTTCGTACCGAAATGGCACACGTCCAACAGCAGATGCAAGCCATTGCCGAGAGCGTGGGACATCTGAACGAAAAAAGCCAAGCTATCCAGGCAATCATGGATACGGTGAAGGACTTAGCGGAACGATCCAATCTGCTCGCAATCAATGCGGCGATTGAAGCGGCCAAAGCGGGGGAACAAGGCAAAGGGTTTGCGGTTGTCGCCCAGGAGGTTCGGCATTTAGCCACGCAATCAAAACAGGCGACGGCACAGGTACGGACCCTACTCACGGATATCCAGCAGGCCGCGCACTCGGCGGTGTTGGTCACCAAGCAAGGAACACAGGCGGTCGATGTCGGGTTACACGAAGCACTCAAGGCCGGGGAGTCCATCCATCTCCTCTCTACCCAGGCGCAAGAAGCCGCGCAGACGATGACTCAGATTGACGCTTCTAGCCAACAGCAACTTGTGGGGATGGACCAAGCCGCTCAAGCTATGCTGAACATTAAAACGTCAAGCCAGCAAAATGCTGTTGGGTTGTCTCAGATCGAGGGAACCGCGCGGAATCTTCGGGAACTCGGACAGAGTCTCGCCGCCTTAGTCGGGCTCTCCACACAAGACTTGAGAGCACTGCGGTCATAATTGACTGATGCGACAGTGGGCTTAGCAAGATTCAATCATTCGTAGCCCCTGCGTAAACGACTCCGGCACCGGCGCCTCAATCACGACCTCATCGCCTGAGGGAAGCTGAACCGCGATCCGCTGGGCATGGAGCATCAAGCGGGGGAATTGCCGCTGCAATTCCTTCTCTCCATACAACGGATCGCCGACTATCGCGTGGCCACGACTGTAGAGATGCACCCGAATCTGATGGCGACGCCCAGTGACTGGCCGCGCCTCGACCAGCGTGTGCGCGGCGAAACGTTGGAGGACCTGAAAGGACGTGACACTCTCCTTGCCGCGTTTGCTATCCACGCCCATGCGGCCAGAGCCAAACTGTCGCAACGGCGCGTCGATGGTGCCGCTCTCGTGCGCAACGACGCCGTGCACCACCGCCCGATACGTTTTGCGCACGGTATGACGGGAAAACTGCTCGTTGAGGAATTTGTGCGCCGCTGCGTTCTTGGCGAAGAGGATGACGCCGCTCACTTCCTTGTCGAGACGATGGACGATGTAGAGCTTCGTTGGTCTGGTGGCCGACAGGCGCGCCAGCAGATTGTCTTGCGCGGTGTCCCGCTCGGGAATGGAGGCGAGTCCTTCGGGTTTATGG
>JABFSC010000186.1 GCA_013140885.1 Deltaproteobacteria bacterium
CTTGTATCCCGACCCAGTGGCGAATCGCCTGCGCGATACCGCCGCCACGGTCTACGGCCTCCGCCGCGAACAGATTCTCGTGGGCAACGGCTCCGATGATCTGCTGACCATGCTGATGCGCACCTGTGTTGGCCCTGGCGACCGCGTGGCGTATCCCGTGCCGACCTATACGCTCTACGATGAACTGGTCACGATGCAGGATGGCCACATCGTGCACGTGCCTTTTCCAGACGATTTCTCTCTGCCGCCGCAATTGGGAGAGAGCAAGGCGAAGCTGACGATCCTGTGTCATCCCAACGCGCCGTCTGGGACGCTGCCACCACTCGCTCATGTCGAGGAGTTGGCCCGGCGCGTGACGGGCATGCTGGTCATCGACGAAGCCTACATTGATTTTGCCGACGAGACCGCGCTGTCGTTGGTGCACAAGTATGACCATGTCGTGATCCTGCGCACCTTCTCCAAGTCTTTTTCTCTGGCGGGGATGCGGGTGGGATTGGCGTTTGGCCATCCCGACTTCATCCGCGAGTTGCTGAAGGTCAAGGATTCCTACAATGTGAATCGCCTCAGCATTGTCGCCGCCGTCGCCGCGCTGGAGGATTATGCGTGGATGCGACAGCATGTGGAGAAAATCCGCGCGACGCGGGCGCGCCTCAGCGTGGCCTTACGTGAGTTCGGCTACGTGGTGTACGACTCGCACGCGAATTTTGTCCTCGCCCGCAAACCGGGCATTTCCCAAGCGCCGATTTATGAAGGGCTCAAGGCGCGCGGGATTCTCATTCGCTATTTTTCCTCGCCGGCGTTGGCGGACTGTATTCGCGTCACCGTGGGGACGGACGAGGAGATTGATCGCTTAGTCTCCGCCCTGGAGCAGCTCAAACGGGCGGCATAACAAGGAGTGTGCATGAAGTTCTCGCTTTTTCACTTGCCGAGTTTCTTTCCGCAATTCCACCGTAGCGAAGCGCAATTCTACGAAGATATGCTGCACGAGACCGAAACCGCGGACGCCTACGGCTTTCATTCGGCGTGGTTCGCCGAGCACCACTTTCATCCCTACGGCGGGCATATTCCCTCAGTGCCGGTGCTCGGTGCCGCCGCCGCGCAACGGACGAAGAACATTCGCATCGGCTCCGGCATCGCGCTCTTGCCCTTGCAAGACCCGATTCGCCTCGCCGAAGAGTACGCGATGTTGGACTGTCTTTCGGGAGGCCGCCTGGAATTTGGCATTGGGCGTGGCTTCCAGAAAATGGAGTACGACGCCTTTCAGCGTGACATGGGCGATAGCCGCACGCTGTTCGAGGAGGCGCACGACATTATTCTCAATGCGTGGACCAAGGAGCGTTTCTCGTATGTGGGCAAATTCCGCACCGTGCATAACCTCAGCGTGATTCCGAAGCCGGTCCAGAAACTGCCGCCGATCTATGTCGCCTGTATTTTCACGCCGGATTCGTTCACATGGACTGGCAAGATGGGATACAACTTGATGGTCGTCCCGTACGCGGCGTCGGCTGAGTTCATTGTCGATCGCATTAACTTCTATCGCGACGCGCGCCAGGCGCACGGGCACAAGGCCGCACCCGAAATTCTTGGGGTCTACCATTTCTATTGTGGCGAGACGGCGGAGAAGGCCAAGGAAGAGCCGCGCGAGGCGTTGATGCGTTATGTCGGCGCGGTGGTCGCGGCCAATCAGGAGGCCGCCTACTCGGACCAATACGCCATCTACAAAAGCCTGCCGGATGCGTTCGCGGGCATGGCATATGAGGGGTATCTGTACCCCAACCGCGTGATTATTGGCGACCCGGACCAGTGCGTGGAGCGAATTCAGCAGATTCGTTCGATGGGGATCACGAATATCAGCTTACTGCCCAATTTCGGCGGACTCGACCACACCAAGATCATGGCGTCGCTGGATCGATTCGCGAAGCAGGTGATGCCAAGAATTAAGAGTTAAGAGTGATGAGTGATGAGTGAAGGTAATTATGACCGAATCAATTTCTTCTCACGACCCTTACCCTCGCCACCGAGTCCAAGTCCTCGACTCCGACATGGCCTACATGGACGTTGGGTCTGGTGATCCGATTGTCTTTCTGCATGGCAACCCGACCTCGTCCTACCTGTGGCGCAATGTGATTCCTCATGTCGAAGGTCGTGGCCGCTGCCTCGCACCGGACCTTATCGGCATGGGCGATTCGGGCAAGAATCCCAGCGGCTCGTATCGCTTGGTCGATCACGCGCGGTATCTCGATGCGTGGTTCGAAGCGCTGGGGCTCAATAAGAATGTCACGCTGGTTGTCCATGACTGGGGATCGGCACTGGGATTTTATTGGGCGCAACGTCACCCGGAACGCGTGAAGGCCCTCGTCTATATGGAAGCGATTGTCCGTCCGCTCACCTGGGACGAGTGGCCGGAAGCCGCGACGAAAATGTTCAAGGTGTTTCGTTCACCCGATGGGGAAGCCGCTGTCTTACAGAAAAACGTGTTCGTCGAGCGGATTCTTCCAGCGAGCGTACTCCGGGGTCTCACGCCAGAAGAGATGGAAGTCTATCGCCGTCCGTATCTCGAACCTGGAGAATCGCGCCGCCCTACCCTGACTTGGCCACGACAGATTCCCATCTCCGGCGAGCCAGCGGATGTCGTGGCGCTGGTTGAGAGTTACAGCACCTGGCTCGCAACCAGCAGCATCCCAAAACTCTTCATCAATGCCGATCCAGGAATGATCTTAACCGGCGCGCAGCGCGAGCTGTGCCGCACCTGGCCCAACCAACAAGAAGTGACCGTCAGCGGACTCCATTTCATACAAGAAGACTCGTCGGTCGAGATTGGCCAGGCGATCGCGAAGTTTCTCAACGCATAAAACGTAATCAGCCCTCCCCCGTCCTGTCTTTTTTACGTTTTACGCTTTACGTTTTACGCCATTTCCCAAGGAGGACCATCATGCAGTATTCAACCATTCTCTTCGAGGTCAACAACAACGTCGCGCGCATCACGATGAACCGGCCAGAGGCGGCTAACGCGCTCAATGTGGACATGGCCAAGGACCTGATGCACGCGTCCTTGCGCTGTAGCGAGGACGCGGCCATTCGCGCGGTGATTCTCACCGGTGCCGGGCGGCTGTTCTCCGGTGGTGGTGATCTCAAGAGTTTCGCCGCGCACGGCGAGAACATGCCTTACCATCTGAAAGAAGTGACCACCTATCTGCACGCGGCGGTCTCTCGGTTCACGCGCATGGATGCCCCGGTTATCGCCGCGGTCAACGGCACGGCGGGTGGCGCGGGCATGAGCCTGTGCTGTTTTTGTGATCTCGTGCTCGCGGCGGAATCCGCCAAGTTCACGATGGCCTATACCCGCGTGGGGCTGACACCGGATGGGTCGTCCACCTATTTTCTCCCACGTATTGTCGGGCTCAAACGCGCGCTCGAACTCACGCTCACCAACCGGATGCTCTCTGCTCAAGAAGCGATGGAATGGGGGATTGTCACCAAAGTGGTGCCCGATGCCAATTTGCAAGCCGAAGCCGACACGCTCGCCGCGCAATTAGCCACCGGTGCCCCAGGGGCCTTCGGTGGTGTCAAGCGACTATTGCACAGTGGGTGGAGTGAAACGCTGGAGACGCAGATGGAACTCGAAACGCAAATCATCGCCGCGCGCGCGCATACAGCGGATGGACGCGAAGGCATCGCCGCCTTCATCGAAAAACGGGCGGCGAAGTTCACGGGGAAGTGAAAACGTGAAGCGTGCTCTGTGGAGTGGAAAAAGCAACACTACCGCTACTCCACTGAACGTTGACAACCCTAATCGGTAATCATTTTGATCCCCCTCACCCTGACCCTCTCCCAGCCGGGAGAGGGAACCTGGAAGCAACCTTCCTGTTACTGCCGAATTTGATCGTCACAGTTGATTCAGCCTCACGACCCCGGCATCACCTTCACCGCGACGGTTTTCCCCGCGGTCACGCGCGCGGAACGGGGGCGAAACAGACCAAGTTTTGCAATCCAGTATTTTTCGCTGTAGGCGGTGCCCATGCGGTCCACCGTCTCCGCATCCTTGATGAACTGCGCCGTTCCCTCAAAGGTGGGACCGTCCGTGCGTCCCACTGAGATACGCACCGGACTGCCGCGTTGGATGCGTCGCGCTTTGTGGCTCTTGGGTTCGGTCGTGAAGTACACCGCCTCGCCGTCGTACATGAACCAGATCGGCGCCGCCGTGCTCCATTCGCCATTGGCGCGCCGGGTCGCCACATAGATATAGCTTTCCGATTTGAGCGCCGCCTTGATCTCGTCAGACAACACGTTCCCTCCTTCGCCAGCAGTGGCCGTCTGAAGCTGCGTGACTCCGCATAACAGGAAAAGTCCCCACACAATGATTTTCTTGTTCACGACATACTCCCTTTTCTTTTGCTATTCGTTGCTCTCTCGCACTGGGACTGGTATGTCCCCTGTACATCGCTGTCTGGCACTCGTCAAAGGAGGGAATGCGTGGGACACACATCGCTCAGTGGTCATGCTGCTCACAAGCAGTCACGAAGAATGAGAGTTGTCGGCCTTTTGTCGCTCTTGGGAAGCGCGGCTTTTTTCATCGGCGGCCTGTGGTGCGCGTCGGTGTGGGCCGAGGACGCGGCTCTGATCGCGCCTTTTCGGCCCTATACACAAGGCATGCCGCGCGTTCCTGGACTTGACCCTGGCGTCATGCTGTCTCGCGCTAACGCCCAGCTTGCCAAAGACGTCTTACCCGCCGAGGTGCTCCAGCTTGTGGAAGCGGGCGATGTCGAGTTGCTGATTCAGGACGCGACGGACCTGCCCCCACGC
>JABFSC010000749.1 GCA_013140885.1 Deltaproteobacteria bacterium
GATGGGGTGTGGGCCGTCGTTCGTCCGTTGGTGTCTTCTCCAGTGGGCGGGCTGCTGATGGGCGCGCTTGGGATTTTCGCGGCGCTCCAACTCCAAGCAGGGCGCGAACTCATGGGGACCACGCTCTTTTACCCTTCTCACCCCTACTCCCAGGCTTTTACGCGGGTCAATGAAAACTTCATTGGCGTCAATCAACTCATCGTCATCGCTGAAGTAACAAAAAACTCCTCCTTTCGGGACCCGCATGCGTTGCTGGCCCTCGAATCTTTCCAACACCACATGGCGGAAGATGAGCATTTTGGCGGCTCCTTCGCCATTACGAATTTGGTGAAGTCCGTCACGCGCATGTTTCACGAAGATATCCCCAAGTGGGAAGTGATCCCAGATGATCTGAACGCCGCCGGGCAGGTGGTCTTCCGTATTATCTCGTCAGCGGCCACCCCAAGTGAAGTCGCACGGATGCTGTCCGCCGATTATCGGACCACCGCGGTCACGTTGTTCTATCGCCACTACTCGCCAGCGACGGTCGCACGTGCCTTCACACGAGCGCACGAGTTCATGGCCTCGCACAATGGGCAGGCGGTCCAGTTTCGTCTTGGTGGGGGATTGTTGGGCATTGTCGCGGCGGTGCACGCCGCGGTCGAGCGCAATTATTGGACCTTTCTCGGCCTGTTCGCGCTGCTCGCGAGTATCGGAGCCGTGCTGAGTGGAGCCGGTAGCCGTGGCGCGGTGGGCATGGTTGGCTTGCTCCTCGTGACGCAAGTGCTGATATTTTTATTGTTGTGGGGCGGCGGCAAGGGACTGGATCTGAATATCTACACCTTGCCCCTCATCACCGTCGGCACGGGCATGGCGCTGATTCCCGCATTTCTGTCGTGGCTTCCCGATGAGGAAGTGTCCACACGGCCATTGTCCATGACCAGTCTGACTGTCGTGGCGGCGGCGGCAGTCTGGCTCTTCTCTCCCATGCGGTTACAGGCCGAAGTGGGAATTTTCTTCATTGTCTTAGCCGTGCTTATTCCCTTGTTGGTCCGGTCAAAAATGAAAACCCCAATCCCCGGTGTCCCTTTTTCCATGTTTGCCTTTTGCCTTTTGCCTTTTACCCTTTGATTTTTCCGATGTCTTCCCAACCACGAAATTCCGCCATCATCCTCGCAGGAGGCAAAAGCTCGCGCATGGGGCAGCCCAAGGCGTTGCTGCCGTTCGACGGCGAGCCGCTGATTGTCCACACCGTGCGCACGTTGTCACGCCTGTTCTCCGACCTCGTGGTCGTCGCCGCGCCAGAGCAATCGTTCCCTTCACTTCCAGTTACTCTGGTGCATGATGAGGTTGCGTACCAAGGTCCAGTCGGGGGCATTTTGTATGGCTTACGCGCGGCGCGCTCGGAGCTGTGCTTCGTCACCTCCTGCGACGCGCCGTTTCTGAATCTTGACCTGATTGCGTTTCTCGTCGCGCAGATGAACGACCACGAGGTCGTGGTGCCCCACTGGCAAGAGCGGCTGCAACCACTCCATGCCGTCTATCGCCGCGGCGTGGTGCCGTTGCTGCAAGAACAACTAGACCGTAGTGAACTGCGTCCGATTTTTCTCTACAAGAAAGTCCGCACCCGCGAGGTGAGCCCCGAAGAGATTCGCCACTTCGATCCCGAAGGACTGAGTTTCCGCAATCTCAACAGCCCGGACGATTATCAAGCCGCGCTTGCACTATGGCAAACAAAGAGCCGTTCGTAGGCGCGCACGGGGATCAAGTGATCTTTTCCTTTCCCGAGCTTAGGGCGCTGCGAGAAACACCTCCACTTTCACCACCCTGGGGACAGTCCGGCGTTCATCCCTGGGGATCATCAGCACGGTCTCCCGTTTATTCTCCGGCCCGCAACTGACGTGCAGCGGGCGATCATCACCATAAAAGTACAGTCGATCAAACGGAGTATGCCGCACGATCCATTGTGCCACCTCGCGCATGTTCTCATCAGCGACGATGAAATCGACCGCCGCGCCACCACGCGCGCAGATGGGCCGCCCATGCGTGTTCACCTCATGGCTCGCGTGTTGATCGAGCTTGGGAGTCGTCCGCGCAGGCACATGCTTGGCCAGCTCGCGTGAGCAGAATCCGTAGGTCAGAACAATCGGCCCGAAGTAGTCGATGACCGGCTCAAGAATGCGCGTCGCCAAATGCGCGAAGGCGGTATAGGTCTCGATTTGTTGGGGAAGGTTCGGCAGACCCGTGCGCGCTTGCGTTTCTCCACACACGATAAAATCCCGATAGCGGAAATGGTGGCCACAAGGGTCATCAAGACGAGGAAGAGTGCGAGCGGCTCTCACGGCGAACCCATCAATTTCCACGCCCGCCGCTCGCAGTCGGTCGTCACAGAGCTGAGCGGGAATACTGAAGCCCTCGTCTCCAGGGAAAATCTGGCGTGCGTCAAGCGCGTGCTCAAAAGCCACTTGCTCGGCGTAGTGAGGAAAGTCCTCAGCAATCAAGCGGGACTTGCGACAGACGTAGGGCGGCACGAACGTCTCCCCATACGTGAACCGTTCGACATCCTGGTCGCGAAAGTGAATCTTGATCCGTTCTAGTATGCGAGGCAGCGGCTTTCCCGCGAAGTCATCGCACGCAATGAGCGTCAGCTTCGCCGAGTCGATGTGAATCTTGACCACATCGGCGCTGGTGACATCCCCATACAGATAGCTCGCGCACCCGACATAGACACGAAGCACCGCGGGGAGCCGCTCAACGAGAGAGGCATGCAGATAGAGCGCGCGGTCTTTCTCCAACCAGCCAAGCCCTTGATGCGCGGCCTCGCGACAGAGCTGGCGAATCACCTCACGGTTCCCAGCGGAAAAAAGCAGTTGCCGCGCCTCGCTCTGGGCGTTTTGGTAACCGCCGAAGAACGCGCGGATGTCACGACGGAGCTCTTCTGAAAACGCGGGAGTGGATTTCCGTTGTTCAAACTGCTGCAACGCGAAATAGACGGTGAGGTCTTCCTTCCGCGAGCGAAACGCTGCGGCCACCGCCTCCGTGCCGTGAAACCGCTCCAGAAACCGCAAGGCTTTTGTCAGGGACCCACAGGTCTTTTCAATATCCGCGGACTGAGCGATTTCACTCAGCTCAGGTTTGCGACCCAAGTCGAGCCAGGTTTCCCACAGCGCATCAAGCACTACCCGATGAGTGGTGTAGAAAATTTGCTCCCGTTCCTCGCGGGTGGGTTGTGGCAAGCGATGAATGACGCGAGCGAGTCCCGCGCGATTGCGCACCCGACGGGTAAGGAAATGCTGTTCCTCGTTTTCATCCTTGAAGACGAAAAAGATGCCTGGCCCGACCGCGACTGGCTCCTTGTCGAGCACCGAGTGCAGGTACTCTCTGAGTTCACGCTGGGTGTAATACTTTTGGAAGGTATTGCGACTCGTCCGCACGCCGTCGCCGTACTGTTCCCCGTTCGGTTGTTCTCGGCCTGTGAGCATGGCGGAAACGGAGAGGAGCCGTTGTGCCAGGCGATAGGCGTCACGCAGCGCCTGCATGCGTTCAGTCGGGTCTTCGATGACATTGATGACAAATCCGAGGTTGACGATGTCCGCCGCTGTTTTAGGCGTGTCCGGCGCGAAGTGCGGGTCCCAGCCACGCGCCTCGACGCCATTGGCATGGAGGATACGGACATCGTCCCCCTTGCCACAGCCGTAATCAAAGACGGTCCGGGTGCCATCCAAGTATCCGTGACGATGGAGCGCCTGCATGGGAGTCGAGAGCGCATAGCGTTGCAGCGCGGTCCGATGTCGGGCAAGCGTTTCCGTCGAGGACGGTTCCGATTGCGGAGCGTCGTTCAGCGGCACCAATCGATGGTCTCGCACCTCGTATCCTGCTGACAGCAAACGTTCTTGCCACTCGCGGGCAAAGCCAATACGTCGCGCGTCACGAAAGAGCCCAGCGGCTTCCAGTTGTCGTGTGAGCGCGGCGAACATGGGCACGTGCGGATGATCTGGAGGCAGCAACAGTTCCTTACGATGCAGGATGGGCGGATTCTGGGACGGGTCATAGTTGATACGTTTCACGCGTCCAGACGCGAGGTTGACGACAGCGGCGGACTGAAGCGCGGGAAACGGGTGGTCAAAGAAATGCGCGTAGGCCAGCAGGGAAATCCGCTGGCCTGCTTCATCGATTTTTATGACGTTGAAGTCGGTATGTGGACTGAGGCTGGCTTGTGTCGCCGCCAGTCGCACTCGTTCATGGAGAAGCGTATCGAGCGCCTCAAGAACACAGACGTGGAAGTACAAGTTTCCCTTGACTCGTTTCCCGGATGGTGGACATGCTGGCGTTTCCATGATGCTGGTTGACGTTCGTTCCGAGCATTGACAGAGGCGAAGAGTTTGTAAAGGACCTTACGAACAAGGGGCGCAGTGTGGGATACTGCGTCGGCTGGCTCTCTTCGGTAGCGACACGCTGAGGAACTGAGTATTCTTACCTGAGCCCGAAACCGACGGTTCTCTATGATTTACCTGGATAACAACGGCACGACTCGCATACTACCGGAAGTGCTAGAGGCAATGCTGCCGTATTTCACCACGGAGTGGGGGAATCCCTCTAGCAGTTACAAATTTGGCTCGAAGCTCAAAGCCGTCATTGAGGCAGCGCGCGAGCAAGTCGCGGACCTGATTGGCGCGCATCCCAGAGAGGTGCTGTTCACGTCTTGCGCGACGGAGAGCAACAACGCGGCAATCCATGCGGCCTTGCGAGCGAATCCCGGCAAACGCCACATCGTCACCTCGGCGGTCGA
>JABFSC010000008.1 GCA_013140885.1 Deltaproteobacteria bacterium
CGCTTTGCCGCTGACGCACCTTGCCGTCCTGGGTCTGGGTGCTCGGTACGTGGGCCGCGTAAGCGGTGGTAAACGCTGGTAATAGCTGCACAAACTCTTTTGCGGTCAGTCCCGTCGCGCTCAAAAAATCGCGCGGGCGCTCTTGTAACGTCAGATAGTTGAGCATACCAATCACTATACACTATTCCCGATAATGTCTAGTGTCTCAGCCAACTCCCGCAACATGCGCCCGCGTGTGGCACCTTGGACTTTGCGTTGTAGGGTATCGAAGTCGTCCGTCCTGAGCAGCGTCGGGAGTTGTACCAGCCACGTCGGGGCATATTGAGTGAGCACATCGACAAGCTGTGGGCCATTGGCTTCGCGTCCAAGTTGGCTCAGGGCCGAGAGGATCGGCAGATAGGCTTCGCCAGAGCCGTACTGTTCGATGCACTGTCCCCAGCCCCACCACACATGAGAGGCTTGAGGCTTAAGACTTGAGGCTTGTGGGGAGGGGGCTTGTCTCCAGCCTCCAGCCTCTCGTCTCTGCCGAAAGGCCTCGATCAGCGTGGTCTTCCCGATCCCCGGTTCCCCCGTGACAAAGACGAGTTGGCGGTCGCCGGTCAGGGCCTTGTCCAGGTAGTCGTGGAGGTGAGCAAGTTCAGCGTCTCTCCCTACTAGAGGAGGTACTGGGTTTTGGGTGCTGAGGGTTAGGGAGGAATCTTCTATTTTTGCCTTTTGATTTTTGCCTTTTGCCTTTTGCCTTTTGCCTTTTGATTTTCCCCTTCTTGACTATTGGCGACTTTCCCAACGAACCGAAACCCCCGCCGGTGCACGGTCTCGATATAGCGCGGCGTTTTGGCATCGTCGCCCAACTTCCTCCGTAGTTCGCCAATACTGACGGACAGCGCCGCTTCACTGACGACCGTGTCGGGCCACACCACTCGCAGCAATTCATCCTTGGTGACCAACTGTCCGGCGTGATTGAGCAAATGCAACAACACGGTGAAGGCTTTGGGTCTGACCCGAAGTTCTCGCGCGCCATGCCACAGGGTCTCATTCCGCGGATCGACGCGAAAATCTCCAAGCCCTATTTGTCCATCAGTCATAGAGAGCTGACCTGTTAAAGAAATCTTCAAACTTTCTTCGAACTTTCTCAGGACTTCGGTGGAGCGAATCGGCTAAGCCTCTACCCCACTTAGAGTGCGGGTGCAAGAGCGAAAAAGCGGCTCGCGAAGATGAATTTTCCAAAAAAGTGCGAGGATTCAATTGGTTGGTGGCTCAAGATGAAAGAGCCCAGGGCTCATCCTCACGAAATCATCGCGCGATCATCTGGAATTCGTCGAGCTTTCTCCGGTGCTGGTGGGTATTTTTCACCGCATCGCGGCCGAGGTTCACATGGCTCGGTGAAAGAAAGGAGGTGGTGTTCCTTGCTTGAAGTACGCTGACAGTGGAGGTGGGAATTCGTGCGATGACGAGAGGAACTGAACATAACTTATAAACGAGTCGGTCCACCGACTCATTGATTCGATCTGAAGGAGGTTTCTATGAATCACACGCAAGGTTGCACGTTGGTCATGATCACCCGTTTCATTTCACTGCTTACGGTTGTGCAATTGACCATGGTCGCGGGAGTGACCGCAGGAGAGCAGTGGTCAGATTGGGGGAAGGGAGTTCCGGTCACTGAAATTAAGACGATAGCGGGCGAAGGGTGCACGATCGAGTCGCCGAATGGGAAAGAACTTTATGTGGCCTCGAATCGGACCGGTACCTTGGGGGCCAACGATATCTGGGTAGCGAAGCGGAAAAATCGCAAATCCCCCTGGGGAGAATTGCGTAATGTCGGTGAGCCGGTCAACTCCGCCGCAGCGGACTTCTGTCCGACGCCACTTCCCGGCAAGTGGCTCTTCTTCGTGTCCGAGCGTCCAGGAGACAACACCTGCAATGCCGGACCAGGGAAAGGCGACATCTATCTGACGCGGGGGAGTTTCGATCATGGTTGGACTCCGCCACAGCATCTGGGGTGTAGAGAAAAAGGCACAGGCCCTAACTCCAACGGTGCCGAGCTCAGTCCATCCTTGGTCGAGACGAAAGACGGCACGTTTCTCTTTTTCTCCAGTGATTTCGATGGGGACCAGGACCTCTACGTCAGTGTGATCAACAAAGACGGCAGCTTCGGTCCCCCGAAACGCATAGACGAGTTGAGCAGCGACTCCATTGATGTCTACGCGAACGTGACGAAGAACGGCCGTGAAATCGTGTTCAGCTCGAACCGACCGGGTGGAGCTGGCGGCTTGGATGTGTGGTATTCGTCGCGCGATAGCGTGCTCGATTCGTGGTCACCACCAGTCAATCTGGGGACGAACATCAATACCGAGAACCCAGAAACACGCCCGACGTTTTCCTGGGACCACAAACGCCTCTATTTTGGTCGAACCATCAGTGGAAATGGGAATAGCTACGTCAGCACGCGCACGAAGGTTGACGACTAGCCGCGAGAAGGGATGTACGTCGGGGTGGGAGCGGAGGAGAACTGTCCCGACGCATTCTTGTCGGGGCACGGGGTGTGGTGCCCTGTGTGATTGAGGAAATTATACCGGCCTTGAAAGACTGGCCTACCATCCTAAGCCGCTCCGTGGCTTAGGATGGTCCCTCCCTTGCCCATCAGGCACTACGATGGCGAGCAAGCAACGTAAACGTCGCCTTGCTCGTCTCGCCCCACTTTTGCTATCGTCCGCTCCCATGCTCTACCGCTTCGTCAATTGTGAACTCGACGCCCGGCTCTATCAGTTACGCCGCGACGGTACGCCAGTCGCCATCGAACCCAGAGTGTTTGATGTTTTGCTATATCTACTCCATCAGCGTGATCGCGTCGTTTCCAAGGATGAACTACTCGGCAAATGGATGTCCTCTTCGACCCACGGCCTGTTCTCCCTGACAATTGCCTCTCTAGACTGCCCGCCAGTCCTATGACATGGTCGCCGTAACAGCGATCTATCTCACGTTTTGCAACGCATCACACAAATCTGTTAAGGAGGGCGAATATGCCGACATTTGACACAATCATTAAGGGTGGAACCATCGTCGATGGTACGCGAACCCCGCGCTACATCGGTGATGTGGGTATCAAGGATGGAAAAATCGCCGAACTGGGCACGCTCCGCGCCAGCGATGCGAAAAAGACCATCGACGCGCACGGCCTGGTCGTCTCGCCGGGCTTCATTGATCTGCACACGCACTACGATGCCCAGATTAACTGGGATCCCTATTGCACGATCGGCAGTTGGCATGGCGTGACCTCGCTGGTGCTCGGGAACTGCGGATTTGGGTTCGCGCCGTGCAAGCCTGAACTGCGAGACCGCGCCATGTTGACCATGTCCCGCGTTGAGGCGATTCCTTTTGAGTCGATGAAAGCCGGAATGAAGTGGGATTGGGTCACATTTCCCGATTGGCTCAACTTTCTCGATGGTACTCCCAAAGGCGTCAACGTGCTGAGTTATGTGCCGCTCGCGCCGGTGATGATTTGGGTCATGGGACTCGAAGCCGCGAAGAGCCGCCCCGCCACCGAGAAAGAACAGCTGGAGATGTGCCGCATCCTCAATGAAGCCATGGATAGTGGGGGCTGTGGGTTCTCGGCCCAGCGCCTCGGCAATGGGTTCATCTCGGTACAACGTGACTACGATGGCACGCCGATGGTCACCGACACGATGTCCGATGAAGATATGTTGGCATTCGCGAGAGTGCTAGCCAAACGCAAGGAAGGCTTCATTCAGCTGACGCAGGCCAGTGAGAATTTCGAGAAGGACATGCGCTTCTACGATCAGTTGGCCGAGGTGTCGGGCCGACCGATTCTGTTCAATGCCACGGCCGTGCGTGACGACCGTCCGAGTCTGCACCGCCGCACCATGCGCTGGATCGAAAAGACCAACCAAGAAGGGCGGCGCATCTACAATCAGTGCGGGACCCTCCGCCAGGGCTTCGTCCTCACGTATGCGGACTGGAACCTGTTTGACGGCAGTGACGTGTGGCGTGAGCTGACGATGGGCACGCCGACCGAGCGGCTCCAGAAGTTCAAGAATCCCGCCATGCGGCAGGCTCTACGCGCGGAATACGACGCTGGCCATACCCCGATCGTGACTGGGTCGATCAAGGACTTCATGATCGAATCGGTGAATGACAAACAGTTCCAAAAATATGTTGGCATGACGGTTGAGCAGATCGCCACGATGGAGAACAAACACCCCATTGATGCGATGATCGATTTGACGATTGCGGACGACATGAAGACGGAATTCATCACCCCAGCCCGTAACCAACGTGAGGATTTCGCCACGGAGTTGATGTCCTCCGAGTACAGCATCCCTGGTGTGTCCGACGGTGGCGCGCACACGAAGTTCACCACGTTAGGCACCTATCCGACCGACCTGCTGACGTGGATGGTGCGTGACGCGGGCTTTATGAGTCTCGAAGAGGCGCACTATCGCTTGAGTGCGTTGCCAGCGAAATGCGCGGGCTTCCAAGATCGCGGTGTGTTGAAACAAGGCGCGCCAGCGGACGTGGTGGTCTACGACTTGGAGAACTTGAAAGTGACGCCGGAAAAAATGGCCGTTGTTCACGATTTCCCGGCTGGTGAATGGCGTCGGGTGCAATATGCTGAAGGCTATCGCTGGATCATGGTCAACGGGGATGTGACCTTCGAGGATGGCAAGTGCACGAACGCGACTCCTGGCCGACTTCTGCGCCACGGACGCGGGTAGCGGAGAGGGGCTGGGGGTGAGGGGCTGGGT
>JABFSC010000410.1 GCA_013140885.1 Deltaproteobacteria bacterium
CAATAAGGAGCACGACGTATGGTTGATCGCATTACCGCACTCGTAGTGAAGGACTCGCTGGAAGCGATTTCCGAGGAAATGAGCAAAACCGTCGAACGCACGGCGGTTCACCCGCTGTTCAACGAGGTGCATGACTATTCCACGGGCGTCTTCTTCTACGATGGGAGCAATGTGCGCCTGGTCGCGCGCGCCACGGCGATCCCCGTCCATATCTTCGCCTCGATTCTTTCCGTGGAAGCGTTGATGGACACCTTTCGTGAGGACCTACATGAAGGCGACATCGTCATGTTGAACGATCCCTATTACGGCGGGACGCATCACGCGGACTGGACGGTGATGAAACCGGTGTTTTTCGAGGGCAAGCCCGTGCTGTTTCCTTCCGTGCGCGCGCACATGGCGGACTTCGGTGGCCCGGTCGCGGGTGGGTATAATCCGGAGGCGAAAGACATTTGGCAAGAAGCGCTGCGCATTCCCCCGATCAAACTGTTCGAGAAAGGTGTCCCGCGTCAGGATATTTTGGAATGGATTCTCGCCAACTCGCGGATTCCCAATGTCTTGCGTGGCGACTTGGCGGCGATGTTTGGCGCGTGCAATCTCGCGGAGCAACGCATCCACGCGCTGTTCGCCAAGTATGGGGGAGCCGTCGTCAATGAGAGTATCGAATACACTCTCGACTACGCGGAAAAGCGGTTCCGCGCCGAGGTCGCCAAATGGCCGGACGGCACCTACGAAGGCACGGCGACGCTCGACCACGACAGCCAGGGCAACCATGATTTGCAAGTGCAGGCCACGGTGACGATCAACGGCTCGGACCTGAGTGTGGACTTTCGGGGCTCTAGTCCTGAAACCGCCGGCTTCGTCAACAGTCCGTTTGGCAACACCGCCTCGTGGGTGTTCACCGCGCTGTGTTCGATGTTACCAGACGACATCCCGGTGAACTCAGGGGTCTTTCGCGCCGTCACCATCACCGCGCCTGAAGGCACGGTGGTGAATCCCTTGCCACCAGCGCCCTGTATGTTCAGCACGGTGGTGATTGGCGGCGATGTGGCCACGGCGACCATGCGGGCCTTGGCCCAGGCCGTTCCCGACAAGGCCGGAGCGGTGTCGCTCAATTATTGTCTATGTACGACCTATGGGCACGATTCACGCTATAACTCGATGTTTGTCACCATTGAGTATGGGAACACCCTGGTGGCGGCTAGTGGCACTCAGGGCTGTGATGGCTGGGGAGGTTGGCCCGCGCCGATGTGTGGGCTGATTTATTCGACGGTCGAGATGAGTGAGATTCAGTTTCCGTTTTTCTATCACCAGTATGAATACGTCGCGGACACCGCCGCCGCGGGTCAATGGCGCGGGGTGCCAGGGTTCGCGATGAAGCGGGAAAGTGTGCGCGATACGTCCATGCTCAATGTCGCGCTCACGGGGGTGCGACACACGTCACCAGGTTTCGCGGGTGGACAAAACGGCGCGAGCAGCCGCTATGTCCTCAACTGGGGCACGGCGGAGGAAGAAGAAGTCCTCGAATCCGCGGCGAATCGACCCTCACCGCCGGGGACGATCATCGCCACGTTCAAGGGCGGTGGGGGCGGGTGGGGAGACCCCTTCGCGCGTGATCCACACAAAGTGTTAGACGATGTCCTTGATGAACATGTGAGTGTTGAGCAAGCGGAACAGCAGTACGGCGTCGTCATTCATCCCGACAGTCTGCAACTCGACCTAGCAGCAACCCTCCGCCGCCGGGCGCGGTAAGCGGGACACAACGAAAAGCCAAATCGAACCACCCGCAAGTAGCACCGTGCCACTTGCGGGTGGTTCGATTTAGTTTCGGCGCACGTTGCGGAACGGACCGGTGTCGAACCGGGGCTCCTTCGGTAGGTCCAGCACGCGTTCGGCAATGATGTTGCGCTGAATCTCGTCCGTGCCGCCGGCGATGGAAATGGCGGGCACTGACACCAAAATCTCCGCGATGGTCCCCTCACGCGGACTCGCGGTTCCAGTCAGCAGCGCGTCCGCGCCGGTGATCAATGTGTGGACATGCGCGGCGCTGCGGGCGACATGACTGGCCGCGAGCTTGCCCAGCGAGCCTTCTGGTCCCTGCGGGCGACCCTGTTGCTGCGCGGCGCGGGCACGGCGCGCGGTCCACTCCGCCGACTTGGCCAAGATCATCAGCTTGGCGATCTCCTGTCGTATGTGCGGCTCCGTGTTCGCGCCAGTTTCCTTGGCACGGTCGAGGATGAGATCGACGCGCCCGGCGCGCTGCGGATACCACTTATAAGGCTGATTAGCCGTTTCGAGTTCGGTTCGCTCTTCAACGTAAATTCGTCCCGTGCGCGCGCCACGCTTCGAAGGGGTGCTGAGTCCGTCAGCCCCACGCCGCTCGTGCGCCAGCGTGGTCATCGCCACCTTCCAGCCATCGCCGATCCGTCCGACCAGATTTTCCGCCGGCACTTGCGCGTCAGTGAAAAACACCTGGTTAAACGATGCGTGACCATTCATTTGTTTGAGGGGCTGCACATCCACGCCGGGCTGCTTGATGTCGATCACGAAATACGACATCCCCTCATGCTTGGGCGCATCCCAATCCGTGCGGGCCAGTAACACGCCGTGATTGGCATGATGGGCGCTCGTGGTCCACACCTTTTGGCCGTTGACGAGCCACAAATCACCATGCAGATCCGCGCGGGTGGTGGCCCCGGCGAGGTCCGAGCCGCTGCCCGGCTCGCTAAAGAGCTGGCACCAGGTGTCTTCCCCGGTGAGAATGCGGCGCAGATATTTCTCTTTTTGTCGATCGGTGCCGTGATCAAGCAGCGTTGCCGCCACCAGCAGGCGCACGCCGGATTTCGCCACTCCCACGGCACCGATATTGGCGAATTCCTCTTCGACCACGCGCACCAGACCCACCGGTAGCCCCCGGCCATACCACGCCTCAGGCCACTGCGGCATGCCCCAGCCGGAATCCACCAGCTTGTTGCGCCAAGCCAACAAGGACAGTTCCGCGTCCCAGTTGGCCGCCAGCCACGTTCTGACCTCCGCTCGCACGTCGGCTTCGCTGATCTTACTCATGTGTCATACTCCCCACCGCTGCATTAAAAGTTCTCGATGATAGTTCGGTTGGCCGAGAAAGACCTCCGAGCTTTTGGCGCGCTTGAACCAAAGATGCGTGTCGTTATCCCAGGTAAAGCCAATGCCGCCATGAAGCTGAATACAGTCGATCGCGATCCGCAAATAGATTTCCGATGCCGACGCCTTGGCCAAACACGCGAGCGCGAGCCACTCCGGGTCGTCAGCCGCGGCGGCTTGGGCCGCATAGTAGGCGGCGGACTTGGCCAGTTCCAGATCGAGCAACATGTCGGCGCATTTGTGCTTGATCGCCTGAAACGAGCCGATCGTGCGGCCGAACTGCACCCGCATCTTCGTGTAATTCACCGCCGCGTCGAACAACGTCTGCGCGCCACCGACCATTTCGTTGGCCAGCGCGATGGCCGCTTGGTCCAGCGTGCGGGCGAGTGCTGTCGCGCCACCATTCACCGTGCCGAGGGGCTGCGCGTGCGCGTCGTGAAAATCAATGCGCGCCAGCTTGCGCGTGGGGTCCATCGATTCCAGGAGGCGTCGCTCAACGCCGCTGGTATCCGCCCGCACCGTGAAGAGCGCCAAGCCCTCGTCACCAGTAGTTCCGCGAACACGGCCAGCGACGACCAGCAAGTCCGCCACGTGCCCATCCACGACGTAACTCTTCGCGCCATTGAGCAGAAACCCGTCCGCCGCAGGGGTCGCGACGAGTTCAATCGCTCGTGGGTCCCACTGGCCATTGGGCTCGGTAACGGCCAGCGTGGCGAGGCGCGCGCCGCTGGCAAGGTCGGGCAGCAAACTTGCTTTCTGCGCGTCGGTGCCCGCGTTCAAGATGGCATTGGTCGCGAGCACCGCCGTGGAGAAATAGGGCGCGCACAGCAAGGCGCGACCACTCTCCTCCATCACGATGCACAGCTCGACCATGCCGAACCCCGCGCCGCCGTATTGTTCCGGGATGTGGATCCCCGGCAGCGCGAGTTGTTCGCTGAGTTGTCGCCAGATTTCGGGATCGTACCCTTCGGCGGTCTCCATGAGGCGGCGGACTGTGGTTGAAGGTGATTTCTCTTGCAAAAATCGCCGAATCGCCGCGCGGAATTGTTCCTGCTCATCCGTGAACGCGAACTGAATGCGGCTGGTCTGCCCTGATTTCGCTACGTCTGATGCGCTCATTGTGTGACCTGTTCCCCGCTTCGAGTGCTAAGAATGGGCGGCATAATGCCATGAAGAGATGGGCGCGGCAATGAGCCGCCGCCACAGGAGGAACGACGCGGATTGCGGGAACCACGGAAGCACGATACCTGGGGTGCGCAGGCTTGCGCGGGAGGAGTGGAACGATGAAGGAATCGATACCGCTGAAATTCGGGAGCATCGCGGCGCTCTACTTGCTCTGGTTCGTCTCCTGGCTGGCGTTGCGAGAGGCGGCCTTCGGGCCGCCACACTATAGTTGGTCACAGAGCCTGGTGGCGGCCGTTGGCGCTGGGGTCGCCCTGCGAAGCTCTCGCCACGTGCCATACCCGTATCCCACTTTTCTCCTGCTCCTGGGGGTGGGACTGTTCTTCCTCGCGGGAGCGTGGGTGACGTACGACCCCGACTTCAGGCGACCTTTCTTCCATTTCGGGGGGGAGGAAACGCCGGATCATTCAGATATCAACTACGCGGGGTTCGTGTTCACATGGCTTTGCGCGTGGGGCTACTTGGCCATTGTCGGGTGGTCGCGCCAACCTCCTTCAGCGCTCACCAGTGTCGTTTTTGTGACCTTGGTGTTCGGGTTGGCCATGATCCATATGAATTTCTATGTCCCAATGTACAGTTCCATCCTCGACACCATAGCCGGTCGGCTCAGCGCCGCAGTGTCCGGGATCGAGTTCCTGACCTTGAGCCTCGGGGTAGCCTGTATCCTGTTAGGCCAACCGGTCGTCATCAGATGGTTGATCATTGCCTCCGCCGGGCTGATCGCGAGTTCCATGGTGTATGCGCTGGGGCAGGTGCCTGAAGCGGGCCAACCGATCTGGATGTTCACCGATTTGCTCTTGGTGGGAATTTTCCTCGTCCTGCCCGATACCCTCCCTGCCGTTGATCGTCATGGGAAGCCCTCCGCTCCAGCCAGTGAGGCTGAGCGCAGTCGGCGATCCGGGCTGTCCGGGGTGTTGCTCCTGTTATCGCTTGGGGCTGTGCTCCTAACCGTCGCGGTGTGGCTCGCACCGATTCCCGTGATCTGGCGAAGTTTTTTCTCCATCCTCTTTGTCGTGGTACTGGTGGTGATCCTGGTGTGGATCACCGATCGTTTCGATGAGACCGTCCAGTTCCTGAAAACCTATGCCATCACGCTGTATCGACAGCGGCTGACCGGGGGCGAATGGCGAGAGGCGGATGCGCGGATCCGCGCCATCTTGCACTCGACTGGGCTCGGCACGTACCTCGATACCCTGCGTGACTCCGCGGCCCGGCTCAAGCAAGATGTCCTCTTCCTGGGCCCTGAGCGTCTCTATCCACGGCCACGGGAGTCAAGGCGACAAGGCGAAGTGTGTTGTTTCCTGGTCATGCCGTTTAGCCTCGAATGGTCGGATGAGGTCTATCGTATTCTGGCGAGCGCGTGCAAAGCAGCGGGGGTCCAGGCGCTGCGCGGCGATGATCTCTTTACCCCCACCGACATTCTTGACGACATTTGGCAGGCCATCAACGCCGCGGACTTCGTGATCGCCGACATCACGGGCAGGAACCCGAACGTCCTCTACGAGCTGGGTCTCGCGCACGCCTTGGCGAAACCCGTGCTGATTGTCTCTCGCAATGCCCAGGATATTCCGATCGATCTCAGCACGCGGCGCGTGATCCTCTACGGCCACACGGAGCGGGAGTGGTCAGCGGAGCTTGCGGGGAAGGCCGCCAAGGCGATCACCGACATTCTCAACACCTATGGTCTGTCCGCCAAGGAAAGCGGCTTGTCGCGACGAGAGACAATGCCATAAGGAACAACGCTAGAGTTGCGGCAGCGGGTACAGTACGATGTTGCCCGCAATAGAGGAATTGTATGAAGAATTGGAAGAGTCTCGCTTTCTCGGTTGCGGCGGCGTTAATCTTATGGGGAGGGAGCGCGCTGTTCCCAGCCCTGTCGCAGGCCGATCCGGCCGCAAAGGCAGCGGTCCACAAGGCTCGGAAAAAGATGGAGGCTGCCGCGGGAGCACCAGTCAAGATGACAGTGTCGCCTCTCACCGATCTGGCGACCTTCCTGGCGACGGGTCCTGGCAAACCGATTCCGACGGCGGCTCCGCGAGCCGCGAAGGCAGAGGTGCGCGCGCGCCAGTTTCTGGGGACCTACGGCCCAGCGTTTGGCATCACCGATGTGGCTCAACAGGTGCGAGTGCGACATTCGCAGGGGCAGGATGCCGTGGGGATGGACCATGTCCGGTTTCAACAACTGCATCATGGGGTGCCAGTCACTGGCGGGGAATTGATCGTGCATTTGCGTGGCGCACAGGTGACGGCCGTCAATGCCAAGACACTGTCGGACCTGGAGAAGGTAGAGACGACTCCGACGGTCTCTCCCAAGGATGCCCAGACTGCGGCCTACGAGGTGCTCGCCAAGCACTTGCAGGTGACGGATGCCACCCTCAGCCGGCCGCGGCTGGAGGTCTTTAACCAAGGCTTGCTGGAGGATCGACGCGCGCCCACGCGATTAGCGTGGTTTATCGAAGCCACCAAGATTGACGTACGCGAATTCATCTGGATCGATGCGCACCGAGGCGGAGTGCTGTTGCATTTCAGTCAACTGACCGAGGCGAAGAACCGCCAAGTCCATGATGCGAATGGTGGCTCGACTCTGCCGGGGACGTTAGCGCGGAGCGAAGACCAGGTCGCCACCGGAGACGCCGATGTGGATGCGGCCTACAATTTCTCTGGTGACGCTTACGACTATTTCTTCACGCAGCATGGCCGTGACAGTTACGATAACGCGGGCGGGCAAATCATCTCCACTGTTGACTTCTGCCCATCTCTTGACGAGTGCCCCTATGACAACGCCTTGTGGAACGGGAGCCTGGTGATCTACGGCGCGGGGTTTTCCCAGGCGGATGATATCAATGCGCATGAACTGACGCATGCGGTCATCGACTACTCGGCGACGCTTTTCAACTACATGCAGTCTGGCGCCTTGAATGAATCATTCGCTGACATCTTTGCTGAAACGGTCGATCAGACGAATTCGGGGGGAACGGACACCCCCGGGGTTCGTTGGCAATTGGGAGAGGATGCTCCAGGGGGTGCTATCCGGAACATGTTGGATCCCACGCTCTTCGACCACCCCGGCAAAGTGAGTGATCCTCAGTTCGTCTGTGAAACCTCCGGCGTTGATAGTGGCGGAGTGCATAGCAATAACGGAGTGCCCAATCACGCTTACGCGCTCATGGTTGATGGGGGGACGTACAACGGGCAAACGGTGGTGGGCCTTGGTTTGACCAAAGCGGGCAAAATTCAATACCGGGCGTTGACGGTCTATTTATTGTCAGGCTCAGGGTTTCTCGACAATTACCACGCGGTGCAACAAGCCTGTAACGATTTGATTGGGACGGTGGGGATTACGGCTTCGGACTGCGCGGAAGTGAAGAAAGCGCTTGACGCGGTGGAGATGGCCAATACCGTGTGCGCGCGGCCCGTGGCCCCAGCCCTCTGCCCGGCTGGACTAGAGCCCACGAACCTCTTCTTTGACCCCCTGGAAAACTCCGCCTCGGGCAATTGGGGGACGAGTACGCTTGTGGGAGTCAATCATTGGAATCAAGGGATCGGGACCCCACCCGCGGATGTGTATTATCCGCATTTCGTGGCGAGTGGAGCGCTCGCCTTTTGGGGATATAACTTTGACTCCGTTGGAGATTCCGTGGTGGCCATGACGAGGCGGGTGCTCATTCCTGCTGGTGGCGCGCGGATGCAGTTTCGTCATGCGTATGGATTCGAAAATGGAGGGAGTCCCTCCCCCTATTTTGATGGCGGGGTCATTGAGTACAGCACGAACGGTGGTTCGACGTGGGTGGACGCCGGCTCGTTGGTGTCCGCTGGGGCGGTGTATGACGGACCCATTGAGACCGATTTCGAAAATCCTCTGGCTGGCAGGAACGCCTTTGTCGGTGCGAGTTTTGGGTATACCGCCTCACAACTTGATCTGACCAGTCTGGCGGGGCAGCACGCGCGGTTTCGATTCCGCATGGGGACTGATAACTCCATCGCTGACTACGGCTGGTTCATTGATGATGTGCGGATCTATCGTTGTTTCTGTCCCGCCGCTTCCACCTCGCTCGCGCCGCTCAATTTCACGGTGGGAGCCGGAGGGGGAACGAGTTCCGTGACGCTCACCGCTGGGAGCTGCCCTTCTTGGCTTGCTATTAGTGATGTTCCGTGGATCACGATCAACTCCGGCGGTTCAGGCAGTGGCAGCGGCGTGGTGGGATATGCGATAGCAGCGAATCCCGGACCCAATCCGCGGCGAGGCACGATGACCATCGCGGGCAAGACGTTCATTGTGTCGCAGGCATCGCCGGTGCCGCCGCCGTGCACGATTACGATTCCGACGGAGACAACCCGCAACGGGAGCGCGGGAACCGGGAACTTCGCGGTGACGGCTTCGACCGCGAGTTGCGCGTGGTCCGTGCGCAGTCATGTCCCGTGGCTCACGATCACGTCAGGCGCGAGTGGGACGGGTAGTGGCACGGTGCAGTATTCGGTGACGGCGAACCCGGGGCCGGGCTCGCGGGCTGGGCGGATCACGGTGAATGGGAAACGGTATACCGTGACTCAGACCTTCCCGTAATCTTGCCGGGATATGGTGCGCTTGGCGCAGCCTTGCGCGGTTCTGGTCTGACGGAGAGTGGCAATCCTGATAATGCTGAGATTGTTACTCTCCGTTTTTGTTGCTTCCGCCAGAGTGAGCCTCCCGCCCTTTGCTTTTGTTCGTGTTCCACAGATAATGGCCCCCAACGTTACCGCATGGAAAAGGAATGTGACGAATGCCAGGACGAACACGCTTGATTCTTGGGGTGATCATTGTCGCGCTGCTCTTGTTCTTCATCATGGAGAACTCAACGACCGCGACCGTCTCTTTTTGGCCGATAACCGAGGTTTCTATTCCTTTGTGGGTAGTGGCGGGCGTACCTTTTCTGATGGGCATGTTGGCGGGGGGATTATTTGTCTGGCGCGAGCAACGCAAGGCCATTCGCCAGCATCAACTGCACGGCTCTCCCGCTTTGTCCGCGCTCGCCGATGTCGCCGCCAAGAAACGTCAAAGCAAATGGTGGTGGTAGGTCTACAGTCTAAAGTTCAAGGTCCAAAGTCCAAGGTCCAAAGTCCAAAGTCCAAAGTCTACTGACTACTGAAATGAAAACGGAGGCTTCGCGTGACTAGGCGCTTACGGATATTATTTGTAACGGCGGAAGTTACGCCGTTTGCGCGGACTGGCGGCTTGGGCGATGTGTGTGGATCGCTCCCAACCGCGTTGGCGGCTCTGGGCCACGATGTCCGTGTGGTTATGCCACTCTATCAATCCGTGCGTGACCAACAGATGCCATTGACCTCGGCCCTGACGGATGTCGAAGTTCCCTTGGTGTTTGGCTCCAGACGCGCGCAGGTTTGGCAAGGCCAATTGCCGCATGTCGCGGATGCCGCTGACGCGCGAACTCCCACCGTTCCCGTCTATTTCATCGAGCAAGACGACTATTTCGCGCGGCCTGGCCTGTATGGCGATGCCACTGGCGATTATCCCGACAATCCCCTGCGGTTTCTGTTTTTCGCGCGCGCCGCGTTGGCGCTTCCTGAACGACTCGCGTGGTTTCCCGATGTGGTCCATTGCCATGACTGGCATACCGGGTTGATTCCCGCCTTTCTTCGCTTCCTGCCGGGGCTCGATGCCTGGACCGCGGCGGCGCGCAGTATCTTCACGATTCACAATCTCGCCTATCAAGGCGCTTTTCCGTCTTGGGTCTTTGGCGCGACGGGATTGCCCGCTTCGCTCTTTCAACCCGCGGGCATGGAGTTCTATGGTGGCATGAACTTCATGAAAGCTGGAGTGGTCTATGCCGATCGTGTGACGACGGTGAGTCCCACATACGCCGAGGAGATTTGCACGCCGACTGGTGGTTTTGGTCTGGATGGCGTGTTGCGCGCACGACGCGAGACGCTGAGCGGCATCGTCAATGGGGTTGATTACGGGATTTGGAATCCCACGGGTGATCCCCTGCTGACCGCTCCGTACTCGGCGACCGATCTTGCCGGCAAAGTGAAGGATAAGCTGGCGTTGCTGCGCACGTTTGGCTTGCCAGAAGAGGACAAGTCGCCAGTCCTCGGCATGGTGACACGGTTAGTGGATCAGAAGGGCGTGGACATTGTCGCCGATGCCATGAGCCGCCTCCTCGCGCTGAACGTGCGGTTCGTGATGCTCGGCTCCGGCGAGGAGCGCTACGAGCGGATGTTTACTGATTGGGCGCGCCGCGCGCCGGAACGCATTGGTGTACGGATCGGGTTTAGTGATGCCTTGGCGCATCAGATTCAAGCTGGGAGCGATATGCTGTTGATGCCTTCACGCTACGAACCGTGCGGCCTCACGCAGTTGTATGCCCTGCGCTATGGCACGATCCCGATTGTCCGGGCCGTGGGTGGGCTCAAAGATACGGTCGTGCCGTTCGATGCCGCGACTGGACACGGCACGGGATTCGTATTCGAGGATGCTACTGTCGATGGGTTGTTGGGCGTGGTGGTGCGAGCGCTCTCGGTGTACGGAGAATCGGCGACCTGGTCCCGCGTCATGCAAAACGCCATGCGGCAAGATTTTTCGTGGGATCGTTCGGCGGCGCGCTATGTCAGTCTCTATCGGCAAATCGCGGTGGCTGACCAGTCCTCGGCTCCGGTGCCGATTGCCTTTGGCACATCGGGCTGGCGCGCGTTAGTGGCGGAAGACTTCACGCAGGATCGCGTCGCCGTGGTGTCGCGCGCCATCGCCGAGCATCTGCTGGAAGAGCAAGGGGCCGCACCGCATCTGTTGATTGCGCATGATACCCGCTTCCTCGGACGCGAATTCGCCGAGACCGCGGCGGCCACCTGCGCCGCATCGGGCATTCGTGTGACCGTGGCGACGACGCCATTACCGACGCCAGTCGTCGCGTTTGAGATTCTCCGACGTCAATTGTCTGGCGCGATCAATATCACCGCGAGTCATAACCCGTATCAATGGAACGGCGTCAAATTCTCGCCCGCTTGGGGAGGCCCGGCCTTGCCGGAAACCACGCGCGACATCGCCCGCCGCGCGAACGCCTTTTTGCTCAATGGTGAGAGCGCGCGCATGAGTCGCGAGGAGGCGCGGTCGCAGGGGTTATGGCGGGATGAAGAAGTCGGCGAGGAGTATCGCGGCGCACTGGCGAAATTAGTGGATGTCGAGTGTATTCGTTGCTTCGGGGTGACCATCGCCGCTGATTTGCTCTGGGGCACCGCGCAGGGGTTTCTTGATCGGCTGTTGCGCGAGTGGGGCGTGCTGGGTCCCGTGTTCCATCAAGGGAACGATCCCTATTATGGCGGCGGTCGCCCTGAGCCGGTCCCAGAATGTATGTCGGAGATGATCGCGCGCTTACAACAAGGCGGCGTGGCACTGGGAGTAGGGTGCGACTGCGATGCCGACCGGTTTGGCGTATGTGACGGTGACGGCACCTTTTTCGTGCCGAATGTGGTATTGCCGCTCTTGGCTGATTATCTGGTGACGCATCGGGGCATGACGGGCAAAATTGGCCGCAGCGTGGCGACGAGTCATTTGCTGGATGCCGTCGCGCGCCATCATGGCTTGGAGCTGGTCGAAACGCCGGTGGGCTTCAAGTATTTAGGCGAGATGATCGCGCGTGACGAATTATTGATTGGCGGAGAAGAGAGCGGCGGGTTGTCGATTCGCGGCCATGTGCCGGAAAAAGATGGCGTGCTCGCGTGTTTGCTGGTGGTTGAAATGGTGGCGCGCACGGGCAAGAGTTTGCACGACCTGCTCAATGATCTGTTCACGCGGGTGGGCGCGCTGTATCCGCTGCGGCGCGATGTGCATCTGACCACCGCGCAACAGACGCGCCTGAAAGAGACCTTGGTCGCACCGCCTGAACAAGTGGCTGGCCTGCAAGTCGAGCGGATCGAGAAAATGGATGGTCTCAAGTTGTATTTGCAGGGAGGCGGTTGGTTGCTGGTGCGCGCGTCAGGCACGGAACCCGTGGTGAGATTATACGCTGAAGCAAGCAAGGCCGAGATGACCGAGACGCTCCTCGACGAAGGGCGGCGGGTCTTCTTAGGATAGGAGTTGGAAGCATGAAAGAGGGGCGAAGCATGCACTTGTGGAAGCCCCAGGAGGTGAACCGTGGATAGGCCGCGTATTCTCGCGATGATTATGGCAGGCGGAAAAGGCGACCGGCTCTTTCCGCTGACAAAAGCCCGCAGCAAGCCCGCGGTGCCGTTCGCCGGGAAACATCGCATTATCGACTTTGTGCTCTCGAACTTCATTAACTCCGGCGTATACGGTATCTACTTGCTGGTGCAATATAAGTCGCAATCGCTGATTGAACATCTGCGCTCGACCTGGCGGTGGCGGATTGGGGGCGGATTGAAGGATACCTTCATTACCGTGGTGCCTCCCCAGATGCGACAAGGCGAAAGCTGGTATCAAGGGACCGCCGATGCCGTGTATCAGAACATCAATGTGATTCGTGATTTTCGCCCGGACCTGGTTGCGGTGTTTGGCGCGGACCACATTTATCGCATGGATTTTGGTCAGATGGTGAAATTTCACCGCGAGAACCGCGCCGATGTGACGATCGCGGCGTTGCCGGTGCCGCTGGCGGATGCGCCGGGGTTTGGCATTATTGAAACCGATCCCCTCCACCAGGTGGTTGGGTTTGAGGAAAAGCCGCTGCATCCGAAACCCATGCCTACGGATGCCAGTCGGGCGTATGCCTCGATGGGCAACTATCTCTTCGAGCCGGAACTGCTCATTGAAACGTTACAGGCCGACGCCGAACGGACGACCGCGCACGACTTTGGCCGCACGATTATTCCGGCGCTGTTCGGGAAGCGGAAAGTGTTCGCGTATGACTTCTTGCGCAACGAGGTGCCCGGCATCAAGCCGTATGAAGAACGCGGCTACTGGCGTGATGTGGGAACCCTGCCAGCCTACTGGCGAGCGCATCTTGATCTGCTGGGGGAGACGCCCGCGTTTGACTTGTACAATAGGCAATGGCCGATCCTTGGGACGGTCTACGATGGTCCGCCGTTGCGCTTCTTGCACGGGGAGGTGAGCGATAGTTTGATCGGCGAAGGCTGTCGCATTGATGGGGGGCATATCACGCGGTCGGTGTTAGGCAGTGGCGTGCGGGTCGGGCACGGCGCGGAGATTCACGAGTGCGTGATCTTGGATAATGTCGAAATCGGCCCAGGCGTGAAACTCAAAGGAGTGATCGTAGACCGCTTCAATAGCGTTCCCGCCGGACTGGAGGTTGGCATGGGGTCTGGTTGCGGGGAAGCGAAGTTTTTCCGCGATCCGTCTGGGCTGTTCGTGCTGGAGCGGGGAGAGACGCGGGCGGTTGCGTGAAAGGCTCGCCGGAAACTGCCCAATGACGCTACAATTGACAAAAGCGTGCTTCGACAAGCTCAGCACGAACGGTTAAAACCTAGCGAATTCAAGGACCCCGCCGTTCACCCTGAGCTTGTCGAAGGGTTTTTCAACAGCTTCTCAGTCATTATCCAGGATGCTGACCGCCGCCGTGGCCGGTGCGCCCGTTCGGTAGGCATCGCTCGCGGCGATATTCACGTTCACGACCTCGGTGGCTTCGACCACCACATCATCCAGAGGGGTGATGGCGACCGCGAGCGTCACGCGCCCGGCGGGCATGGTGATCGCGGTAGGCAGGGTTCGGTAATCCACGCCATTCGTTGCCCCTCCCGTTAGCGTAAGTTTCACGGTCAGTGGCGCTGTTGTGCTACCAGTGCGGGTGAGGGTGATGACCCCAGGGTTCGCTCCTGGTTCAGCGGCCTGCGCGTCCGTGGCCGCGATGGAAACAACTGGCAGCGGACCAGGGACAGCCGTACCAGTGCGGTGGAAATTGCCACGACCAGTTCTCCACAAGACGCGAGCGCTCGCGGTGCCTGGTAAATCATACGCGACGAAACCTGAATGCGCGGTGTTGAGCACCACTTCGAGGTCTGGGTCACTGTCGATATTCGCCAATGTTGGCGCGGCCAAGGCCCCATTCCAATCCGCGCCAAAAGCCAGGGGCAACGCCACTTCGTGCAGTCGCGTCCCAAGCCAATTGAGGATGTGGAGCTTGCCAGTCTTGTTCGTTCCCTTTTTGACCCACGAAGTAAAAATCACCTCGGCGCGTCCATCGTTATCAAGGTCGGCAATGACTGGTTCCGAGGCAAAGCGAGGGATGCCTTCCGCCGCGCTGTACACCGAATAGGGCCACGTCCCGCGTTTAACCTTGTCGAGCCAGAAGGCATGGACACGTCCATCGTAAGAGGCGTAGACAATCTCTTTTTTGCCGTCACCATCCAAGTCGGCGACGGCGGGATTGGGCACGTTGTTTTCAATGACGTTGTAGTCTTCGGTAAGCGGGGCTCCGGTATCGACGGGAACCGTGCGCCAATCGTAGCCACTGCCGGTGAAACGACTGCGGTCGGCATTGAAGATATAGACGCCATTGTACTTGCCGGGCGGATGGCCAATGGCACAGTCGTACACATTGCCAGTGACGACGACTTCAAAGCGTCCGTCTCCGTTGACATC
The DNA here is from genome assembly GCA_013140885.1 of Deltaproteobacteria bacterium. Classification (GTDB taxonomy): domain Bacteria; phylum Desulfobacterota; class Binatia; order Bin18; family Bin18; genus JABFSC01. The sequence continues at coordinate 14,852 of JABFSC010000410.1, forward strand.
GGCGATGACACTCGCGCCGTGGGCGAAATTGGTGCGATACCGTTCCGCACGTGCATCCCCGGCGGTACAGGTGCCCCAACCGCGCAGTTCGGTGGCGAGACTCTCCCAGACGCCGACTTTCCCCCATCCCTTGCCAGTCCCGTAGATGACGTTCGCTGGTAATTGCCCACCGTTGGGCCCGTAGGCGGCGATGTAGTGGACATCCGATGGAACCACGATCTCTCCCCGGCCATCCTTGTTGAGATCGTGCACGGCGGCATTGCTGTTATAAACCCCGTAGGCGTAGCCACTGGTGCCGTTCAGCTGTGGCCAGCCAGGGCGCAGCACTCCAGCCGTGTTGTATATCCAGGTGTTCATCTGACTGCCGACCGCGGCGGTCACAACAATGTCGAGGGTCTTGTCGCCGTCCAGATCATAGACGGACAGGCCACGCAGTTCACTGGTCGTTGGCCGGCGGGACCAGACGATTCTCCCTAAATGGTCCAAGAC
>JABFSC010000638.1 GCA_013140885.1 Deltaproteobacteria bacterium
GTGCGAGCAGTTTGCGTCGGTTGCGTGCCAACCTTCTGTATTCAAGCATTTTCCCATTATAAATTATTTCCGATAACGTCTACTCTATCTAAAATCGTTATGGATAGATTTTGGATAGATTCAGATACTGTCTTACAAAGGCAGGCCATATCGCGTCCACCTTTTCTCGCCCTGACGTTTCAGGAGCCCACCAGCATCTAACTTCTTCAGGAGGTACCAAGCCCGAGATGACTCAACGTCGAGGAGCTCGCAGCACTCAGAATTTTTGATAGAACCATGCTGCCGCACGTACTCTAGGATCTTCTCTTCGTCCGTTTGTGGCTTCCGTTCCTCAGGCTGTTCGAGGGACACTTTAAGCTGGTACGAAGTCCATCGACCAACTCCCTGCTGCTCCACCAATCCGACTTCAACCAAACCTCGTAACTCCTGGCCAGCAACCACCGTATCCACACGGTTCAGCCGTCGATATTCGCTATTGGTGATTTGCCCATGCTGTCGCAGGTACACCAGAGCGAGCCGTTGGCGGTCGTTCAGCGGCAAACTCGCAAATTGATTCAACCAGGCGATTGCTTGTGGCCCCATCATCGTGTGGTTGCGAAACGTCACCAAGAAGGAGACACGACGGTCAGCAAAGCGCGGCGGTTCCAGGTTCCCCCTTCGCATCGCCTGTAACATGGCTTTGATCCCGCTACCGCGGTTCTCAACGATGTGCCAGTCCTCCATCATCCGCATCAGCCGAGCATTGCGAGTTGAATGTTCCTCCTCAAGGTTCTCGACCGTGACATTGCCAAACAGTCCACCTGGACTTTGGACTTCAAGACGGTCGGCAAACATGCGAATCTGAATGTAGCTGCCTCTCACGTAAGGACTGTAATCTCGGTGCGCAACCGCGTTAGCGATTGCTTCCCGCACTGCGTCTTGTGGATATTCTGGGATGTCGCGCCGGAACGTGCCTTCGATCAAAGACGCCTTGCGCATTGCACCCAACACATACGATTCGGTCCGATCTACCATCTCTGATATCGCTCCCTCGAACCGCTGATTATCCATGAAGCGCTCGCCTCGTGGGGTATGTTCTTCCTCCGTTGTGCCGTAGTACTGCAAGAATGTGATCATCAATTGCGGGAAGAACTCTTGCGGATATTTGCCGAACATCAAAAGACCCGCTAACGTCGGCCTAACCACATCACCATCACGACCACAGACATGCAACCGAGTCAGCACCTCCTCTTGCGAGCCATCAAGATAACCAGCCTTGGGCCGGGCGCTTTGGAGTTGGCTCAGGTACTTTCCCAGTAGAACGGGATCGAGATCAGTGAAGGCGGCATTCGCAACGAGGTCTTCATCGTGCTTCGGCTGGCCGCGACTGCTCAGATAGCCGAAGACCTCATACTCGGTCATTTGCCGGTTGGTGTTGCCGCTCCTGATATAGGCCCCACTAGAAAGGCCGGCTGGCCGATAGAAGCAGGGCTTCTGGTTGGCGGCGATTTCTTCAATCTCCACCGCGATCACGGTTTCGCCATTGATTTCGTCCACAGCAAACTGTGGTCGTAGGGCTGGCTCCATCTCCGCTGAGGCAAGGTGGATGAGTTCCTCTTGCAGCCGTTGAGCATTCCCAACGCCAACAATCGAGAAGTCCTTTTCTTCATTGAGGCCGAAAAGTAGCACCCCGCCGCCGGTACGATTAGCGAACGCGGACAGCGGCTCGTACAACCGTCTCGGTGTGCCACCACGAGCGGTTTTCACCTCCACGTTGTCTAATTCGCTACGCCGACGCTGTACATCAGCCACGAGCTGTCGCAATTCTTCTAGCGTCACCGATTATCTCTTCGCTTTGGTTGAGGGAGTGCTTGAAAAGGAGAGGGCAGTTGTCATTGCGAGGAGCATTAGGCGACGAAGCAATCTCTTTTCGACGCAATCAAGTGTCTTCGTTTTCATAACGGACCATCTTGGGTCAAGATATTAGTGTACACCTCACACCATCAGCGCTGGCTTGCATGTAAGATGGTGACCCCAACGATCTCATCTCCTTCGTAGCGAATGATCACGTCATCATCTGTAAGCTCACTGTCAGTTGCATGACTCGGCTTCTTGAAGCTAATGTACAAGACATCCGCCTCAGCATCGTATGACGACCACAGCGAACCCTGAGGGGTTTGTTTGACAACCGGGAGGAGTTTTAGATACTCCTGCACATCGGTTATGGCCATACCTGTCTCCTTTTCTCGAAAGCGCGCAGTCTACGGATCAAAAACGCGGTGATCACAAAACCATCATCCGTCCCTTCACGGTAGACAACCACGAGCGATTTTCCAGTCTCTAACTCCCGCAAGGCCAAAAGTTCTCCCGCCTTTCCCTCAACGATGCGTTCCGGTTCCGCAACAGTTTGAAGCACCTTCTGTCGCAGGTCCGCTAACTCACCATGCTCCTCGATAACGTGTGCCCAGCGTTCATCCGTCAGCCGGATCGGAACACCATTCTTGGAGACGACAAGCGAAATCATTCTCCTTCGTCCTCTTCCGCTTCCTGCCCCATCCGATACTTCATGTCGTAGTTGATGATGAAGTCCACTTTCTCCCAGTCCCATTTGCTGCCTGGGGTTACGCAAAAGTATCAAAGGCTAATCACTTTCATGCTCATGCGGCCAGTCTTCATCATTCTCCCCTTTCTGTCTCCGCCTTAACGCTTCTTGGACGGCACCAACTGCTTTCTGTTTCCTCTCTCCAAGATTTACAGGGGAGAGTTCCTTGACCTTATTCTCTAAATCCTCAGCGGAAACGAAATTTTCAAGGTCCTTGAGGTGGATGTGCCAAGATATGCGCGTGACATAATCTCCGACACCTTGAGATGTGGAGCGTTGAAGAAATGAAGTGAGAAAGGCAAGGAAGCCGTCTTCAGATTCAATCAATCCTTCTATCCACCTCCTTGGCTCTTCCGGTGAAGCCCACTTCCACCACTGGGAGAGGAGATACGCCATCTTCGGATGAGTTTTTAATGCCCCCGATTTGGCAGCGTGCTGAATTTTCTCAATACAGATTTGCCGCATATCTTTGACATCTGCTTCGGCCATAAGGAATGAGTCCGGATCGATTTGACTTTCCGCCTTCCGGTGGTCTTCAAAGGAGGTGTCCTTGACGGGAAGGTAGATGCCGGACGAGGCTTTCATGGCTTCCTTCAAAAGCCGCGAACGTTCGGCAGTATCTTTTTCCCGTTTCAAATACCAATGGATAATTCGTACCGCGTGCATGTCCGGACCAATCGAGAAAAATCCTGTCGGCTCGTCAGGTAGCTCATCCCCGATATCAAACAAGGCAGTAATAAAGGGCACAGCATGTTGCAGGTCGATCTCCTCTTTATAAGCCTCGATCCGATCAAGAGTAACGCTGAGAAGACCACGCTGACCAAGGGCGCGGAACTCAGCAACGAGGCCTTCGCGGTCACTGAGGAGGGATAGAAGTCGGTCGAGTTCGGCCTGAGAGATGTCGCCCTCTGGGATGGTGAAGTGGAAGTATCGGTCGAATACATCAGGGTGACAGACACGCAGGTCACGGTACCACCGCTCCTCGGATCCTGGGCCATAGCCAGGACCACCGAAAACCCACTGAGTAGGGGGGAAGAGCTGCTTCAGTATCTCACGTACTTGTGGGCGGTTGGCTTCGGATGCTTGCTCGACAAGGGATTCCACTACGCGTCGCGTTATATCATCGGCGCCGCGCCCATGAAGTCCACGACCGCGCTGTTCCGTAAGTGCGGATTTGGCTTCCGGAAGCCCGTGATAGACCGCGGGTTCAAAGACTCGCATGACCTCAAGGGCAATCAGGTCGATGGGGTTCACTTCAAAGCTTCCGCTATTGCGAAACAGGGCAACATGAAACGACAATGTGGCGAGAAAGCGATGGACATCTCTCAGGGTTTCGAGATACGGGCGAAGTCCAGGGATAAAGATATTCCCCCACCGCTGCTGATTGAATCGTTGCCTGACCGTTTCGTCTCCCAGGAGTTTCTCAAGACCGGCAAAAAGAACCTTCTCAAGTCGGGTATGCTCAATCCTCGGAATGTCGAATCCAACCTGGACAATCTTCTCCAGAAATTCTCTCCCAGTGATGGAAGTAATAGTTTCCAGGCTTTTCTCCACAATGTCACGCTGGAACAATAGAAGGTAAACCAGATTCGGAAAGTCGGCGTTGGCCTTGACCAGTTGGAATAGAAGCTTGATCTCGTCGGTAGACAAGCGGTCTACATCATCTATGACAACGAGGATCGGTTCTTTCAACGCCTTGAGGGAGTTGGCAAGGTCTTGCTTAACATCTGTCAGATTACGATCACCAGCTTCCGCTTGTGCCGACAGCGCCTCGGAACCTTCCCGCGTGATCCGTGAGGACTTTTCCAGCCCTGAGGCAAGAAGTTCCAATATGCTAGAACCCGGTATCCCTAGAAGGGGGAGAACGGTCTTCAGGGACTTTGCGAGCGAAGCACCCAAAGTCAGATAGGTCCCATAGGCTCGCCATTTGGCTGCTCGCTCTTTACCTTCTCCGTTAGTGTCAGACCTCCCAAGGACGACACCAATCTCCTGAAAGAAAGCTTCCGCAAGTTGCGCCTGTCCTGCCCACTGCCAAGGATTAAACTCCACAATCAGTGGGCAACCTTGTTCTTGTTCGCGTAGCGCTTCAAGAATCATATTTTTAACGGAAGATTTACCGCTGCCCCAGGAGCCATACAAAGCAATGACAAGGCTGTCATTACCTGTCCATCCCT
>JABFSC010000195.1 GCA_013140885.1 Deltaproteobacteria bacterium
AGAACGGGCGCACGCTGCTCTCGACCTGGGGGTGGGCATTCCTAGTAGTGGATTCAACATCTTCGTCTCCGGGCTCACCGGGGCGGAGAAACTCGACTCGGTGCGCGAGTGGATCGCCCAGCATGCCGCTCAGGTACCCACCCCATGCGACTGGGTCTACGTCCATAACTTCGCGCATCCCGATGCCCCTCAGGCGATATCGCTCCCCGCCGGACGCGCCACTGAGTTCCAACACCTCATGCAAGAGATGGTCAAAACGTTGCGGGAAGAACTCCCGAAAGCGTTTCGGCAGGAAGCCTTCGACAAGGAAAAGAACCAACTCAAGGCCAAGTATACCGCCAAGGCGCATGAACAGAGCACGGCGATCGAAGCCTTCGCGCGCGAGCAGGGATTTGTCATTCAGCCCAGCGCCAGCGGCCATGTCATTCTCATCCCGATCATTGATGGCAAGCCGGTGGAGAGTCCTGAAGAGTTTACCCGCCTCAGTGACGCCCAACGGCAGGAGATTGAGCAAAACCAGCACCGCGTGGCGGACCAGTTGGCCACGTTCATCACCAAGCAGCAGGATCTGATGCGCGACCTCGCCGAAGAGATCCGCCAAGTTGAGCGGCGCTTTGGCGACGCGCTGCTCGCGCCGCTGCTGGCCACGATCAGTCGCGCGCTGGAAACCGCCGAGGTTGACACCTACCTGGAGGCCGTCAAGGCGCATATCGTGGACAACCTGGACACTTTCAAGGAGCCGGAAGCCGCGACGCCCATGATGCCCGGATTTCCGTTTGGTCCGATGCTCCGCGACCAGGACCCCTTCCTCGAATATGGCGTCAATGTCGTGGTCGATAACTCCCAAACCAAGGGGGCCCCGATTCTCGTCGAAAGCTCGCCAACCTATCTCAACTTGTTTGGCACCATCGAACGGGTGGTGGATCGCTTTGGCCGCCTGGTCACCAACTTCACCCGGATCAAGTCCGGGGCCTTTTTGCGTGCGCATGGCGGCTATCTGATCTTCAACCTGGAAGACGCGTTGACGGAATTTGGCGTGTGGAAAACCCTCAAACGCACCCTCAAGAGTGGCCGCATTGAGATCGAGACCTACGAACCGTTCGCCATGTTCGCTACCTCCGGCCTCAAACCGGAGCCGATCACCATTCGCCCCAAGGTCATCGTGGTGGGCAGCCCCTTCCTGTATCACTTGCTGTACACGTGGGACGAGGAGTTTCGGGAGATTTTCAAGATTCACGCGGATTTTCGCCGAGTGATGGAACTCGATACGCCCCATCTGCTCGCGTATGGGCAGTGGGTCGCGCACGTCTGCCAGCAAGAGCAACTGCCCCATTTTGACCAAGCCGGGGTCGAACGCCTCGTGGAGTTTGGCGCGCGTAGGGCCGAGAACCGCGAAAAAGTCTCCGCCTCTTTCGCCGAAATCGCCGACCTCGTGCGGGAGGCGGCCTACTGGGCGCGGCTGGACAATGGGCAGCTCGTCTCCGCGCATCACGTACAGAAAGCTCTGGACCAGCGTGTGTTTCGCGCCAACCGCATCGAAGAGGACCTGCGCGAACTCATTACCCAAGGGACCATTCTGGTGGACATCGACGGCCAGAAAGTGGGGCAGGTCAACGGCCTCTCTGTACTGCAGGTGGGCAATCATAGCTTCGGCCAGCCCGCACGGGTGACGGCCAGCGTCGCGATGGGCCAAGCCGGGCTCGTCAATATCGAACGCGAGTCACGCCTCAGTGGGCCGATCCACGATAAGGGGCTGCTCATTCTGTCCGGCTACCTGCGCAATCGTTACGGCCAAGACAAACCCCTGGCGTTGTCCGCGAGTCTCTGTTTTGAGCAGTCATACGCCGGTGTTGAAGGAGACAGCGCGTCTTCGACGGAACTCTATGCCCTGCTCTCGCGCCTCGCGGAATTGCCGATCCGGCAGGACCTCGCGGTGACGGGGTCCGTCAACCAGTGGGGGGAAGTGCAAGCGATTGGTGGGGTGAACGAGAAGGTCGAAGGCTTCTTTGATGTCTGTCGCTTGCGCGGGCTGACGGGACACCAAGGCGTTCTGATCCCAGCGGCCAACGTGCGCAATCTGATGTTGCGCCCGGATGTGATCGCGGCGGTCGAAGAGGGGCGGTTCCACGTCTATCCCATTCGCACCATCGACGAAGGGATTGAGCTGCTCACTGGGGTGCGGGCGGGTACGGTGACCGAAGAGAACACGGTGAACGGGTTGGTCAGCAAACGGCTCCGTGATCTCGCTATCGGCCTCAAAGCCTTCGCGCCCAGTAGCGAGGGGACGGAATCCAAGCGGCCAGACGAACAGGACAATCACCAGCCCGCGTAATGGCGTCGCTGAAAGCTGATGGCTGACCGCTGAATGCTCCCCTCGCGTATGAACACCCTACAAACACTACTCCAGACCGTTGCCGCGCACGGCGATACGCCAGCGCTCATCGCGTTGCGCAAGCGTGACACTGAAGTCTGGTCGTGCACCCGGCTGGCGGACCGCGCGCGGCAGCTCGCCAGTGGATTTGCTCAGGCGGGTCTGCTGCCAAGCACGCGCGTCCTGCTGATCGCGCCGAACAGCCCGGAATGGATCGTCACCTGTCTTGCCCTGCTTGCGGCCACCGCGGTGCCGGTCCCGGTGGATGCACAACTTGGTGATAATGAACTGCGGCACGTGCTGCACGACAGCGCGGCCACGTGGGTCGTGACGACGCAGACCCTGGCCCGCCGCTTGGTGGTGCTCGGCTTATCCCCCACCGCGACCGTCATGTTACTCGACGCCACGGAAGATGATCCGCGCCACTGGCGACGGTATCTGGCGACTGAGGTGCGTGAGGTTGCTCCGCCGCCACCGACCGAGGTTGCGGTCCTCTTCTATACATCGGGCACGACCGGTGCCCCCAAGGGGGTGCCGCTGACGCACCGCAATCTGACCACCAACCTCGACGCGTTCGTCGCGCTGGGGCTGTTGCATGCCACCGACCGGGTCTTGTTGCCGCTCCCCCTGCACCATGTCTATGCCTTCACCATTGGCATGTTGGCGTCCCTCACGGTGGGCGCGCCGCTGGTCATGCCCGCGTCGCTCACCGGCCCGGAGATTCTCCGCGCCTTGCAATACGGACAGGTCACCGCGCTCTTGGGAGTCCCCCGGTTCTATGAAGCGCTGGTGGCCGCCATTGAGGCACGGATGCGCCAGCGTGGCCGTGCTGTGGCCGCGCTCTTTCATGGGGTGCTCAGGCTCTGCGTTGAAGCGCAGCGGCGGTTCGGGCTCCGCCTTGGTCACTGGCTCTTTGCCCCGCTTCGACGACGGATCGCGCCGCACGTCCGGGTGGTAGCCTCGGCGGGGGCGGCACTCTCGCCAGCACTGGCCTGGCAACTGGAAGGACTGGGGTGGCAGGTAGGGAGTGGCTATGGACTGACGGAAACCTCACCGATCCTTACCTTCTATCCCCCCGGCAGTGCCCGCCACGACACGGCGGGGACACCCATTGCTGGGGTCGAGCTGCGCATCGCCGAGCCAGAGAAAGACGCGCGGTATGGGGAAGTCCTAGCCAAGGGGCCCAATGTCTTTGCTGGGTATCTCCACCTCCCCGACAAAACCGCGCGGGCATTCACGACGGACGGCTACTTTCGCACGGGCGACATAGGGTATCTCGATCCCGATGGCTACCTGCACCTAGTGGGGCGGGCGTCGGACATGATCGTGCTCGCCGGTGGTGAGAACATTCGCCCGGAGATCGTGGAAGACGCCTTCGCGCAGGGCGAGCATATTCGTGAAGTTGGCGTGCTGGAGCATGAGGGGCGTTTGGTCGCGCTGATCGTGCCGGAACCGGATCCCACCCGGTGGCATGCGGGTGAGCAGGTGGAAGAGATCATTCGTACGGAAGTCGAACAGTTGACACGCACCCTCCCCTCGTATCATCGTCTGAGTGACTATGCCTTGACGCGGGACCTCCTGCCTCGAACCCGGCTGGGGAAGCTGCGCCGTCATTTGCTCACCACACGCTATGGGCAAGCCAAGCAGACGGGGAACCTTCCCGGAGAAAGCGGTCCGTTACCGATCACGCAGATGGCGATGGAAGATCAACAACTCTTGGAGGATGCGACCGCGCAGCGCGTGTGGGAGTGGCTGGCCCAGCGGTTTCCTGACGTGCGCCTCACGCCTGGTAGCCACCTCCAACTCGATTTGGGCATTGACTCCCTGGCCTGGTTGCACCTCACCTTGGAACTCCGCATGGCGGCCAATGTGGACGTGACCGAGGATGCCATTAGCCGGACCGAAACCGTCCGCGACCTGCTGCGCGAGGTCAGCGCGGCGGAACAGGTGATGGGCGAAGGCACGGACCCCCTGGCGCGTCTGCGACAGCCCGAAGCGGTGCTGAGCGCGCACCAGCGACAATGGCTTGAACCACCGGGGGTACTGATTGACACGCTGGGAAGCGGGCTGTTCACGCTGAACCGACTGCTCATGCGGTGGCTGTTTCGGCTCACGGTGCATGGACAAGCGCACCTCCCATCGTCGGGTCCGTTCATGGTCACGCCCAACCACCTGAGTTTGTTGGATGCCCTCGTCGTGGCGGCGGCGTTGCCGACGGAACATCTGCGTCACACCTACTGGGGCGGATGGACAGGCATCTTGTTCACCAACTGGGTCATGCGCGCGGTGAGCCGCCTCGCCCACGTGGTACCGATTGACCCGCAGCGTGGATCGCTGTCGAATCTGGCCTTCGCGGTGGCGGCCCTCCAACGCGGG
>JABFSC010000649.1 GCA_013140885.1 Deltaproteobacteria bacterium
ACCAATCGGAATAGTATCGCCATCACGAATCAGCGAAGCCGCGAAGGCCCCGATTTTTTCGGCTGCTTCCTTTTCGTCCGGTGAGACGACCGGAGAAATGGTAAACGGCGCGGTCGGGACCGGCTGCTCCACGAGATAGTTGATCTCCGAGACATGAACGTAATTGTCCCCGCCCGTGCGGATCAATAATGGATTGATCTCCGCGATCACCAACGGCGTTCGGTTGACCCACTCTCGCGAGTACCACAACTGCTCCCCGAAACTACAGAAGCCTTGTTCATTGGGCGGGGAAAGGGTGAGCAGAAACACGTCGGCATCAATCAATGGTGAACTCCGGCCTGAGTCTTTCCATTTGTTAGGTGAATAGACGGTACTGGGGGTAAATTCGATCCGTTTCTCTTGATAGAGGGGGCGGGTATAGCCAGAGAGGTAGCTCGCGAGAATCTTGAAAGCCGCGCCGCGCTCCTTGTCGAACCACGGATAGGGCTTCATCGTATTGCTGGTGACAATTTCGACGTCTCGCAATTCTTGCCAGCGGTCACACAGCGCATTGATAATGTACTGCGGCTCGGTCGTCGCCAACGATGTCAACACGCGCTGGCCGGATTTGACCATCGCGGCTGCTTGTTTCGCGGTGATGAGTTTCTCTCGATGTTGTGCTTGCCAGTTCATTGGTGCTCCTCAGTCCTTAAATTGTGCCAATACCGTCTCCGCTTCACGTATGATGTCCGCCACGATCCACGCCGCTGGCTTGATGGCATTGATCAATGCGCACGACTCGCCAGCGTACAACGCCATGCGCTCCATATCGGCGGTGCACCCCGGCATCGGTGGGAACACCGCATAGCGCGGGACATCGACCGTCGTCCCCATCATTTGCATCGTACCTAACGTACTGCCTTCGCCTGGACGTTTCCCGGTTTCTGGGTGACCCGCGGTTTCCCATTCGGTGATTTCTTTGTTGCGTAGGACGCGGTGCGCCGCGTTCGGCCAGCCCACGTCGAACAGTAGGGTGTGGACAGTATCCTCCGCCTTCGCTCGTGTCACCCGCTCCTTGTACGCACGCGAGACATGCGTCTCTTCGCTACACAGGAAGCGCGTGCCCATCGACACCGCCTGTGCTCCTAAACTCAGCGCGGCCACCACGCCCCGACCATTGGCGATCCCGCCAGCCGCGATGACGGGAAGCGGATGCACGGCTTCCACGACCGCCGGAACAATGGTTGAAAGCGATATGGTGCTTTTCACATGTCCGCCGGATTCCACCCCCTGCGCGATGATGGCATCGACGCCAGCGGCGGCGGCGGCTTTGGCTTCTTCGACTGAGCCTACCTGGATGAACACTTTGGTGCCGCGCTTATGCGCTTCCGCGATATACGGCTTCGGATCGCCCCAGAAAAGGACAATGAACGGAACTTTTTCGTCCAGACACGTTTCAATCTGCCCTTCTTGCAGCATGGGCAGAATGATGTTGACGCCGAAGGGTTTGTCGGTCAGCGTGCGGAGTTGTTGAATCTGTTGACGAATGTACCGGGCGGGCAGTCCACCCATGCCCAACACGCCACAGCCTCCAGCATTCGAGACGGCGGCGACGAGTTCTGGCCCGGCCATGCCGCCACCCATCCCCACGGAAAAGATCGGATACTCGATTCCTAATTGTCGACAGAGTGGAGTCTGGAGCATAGTGTCACCTCACGAAAGTGTGCTCCCGCTTTATTTCTCAGGTGGGAGGGGAAAGCAAGAGAAGAGCGGAGCTTTGGTAAGGCGATCCCTATCGTCGCAATTGCGTCACACTACAGGGGCTCGGAACCAACCAAAATCCTTATGACGCTGCCACGGCGTTAGGGCGGGGCGAGACCGGAGAGGGTGTCTAAAAGCCGCCGTTCACTCCCAAAGTCTAGCACTTGACCCTCTGACCTCCGTCACCCCGAAATTTTCTTGACTTTGGACTTTGGACCTTGGACCTTGGACTCAATACCCTTGGACCTTGGACCTTGGACTCAATACCCTTGGACCTTGGACCTTGGACTCAATACCCTTGGACCTTGGACCTTGGACTTTTACTTACTCACAACCTCCACCCGAAAATCCGACATCGTCTCGTGGCGTGTGAACTGTACCCGAAACGAGGCAACCTGGCCTGGGGCGAGCGGTTGGGGACTTGGCAGGGTCATGCGACGAGCGACAGTGTCTCCTTGAGCACTGATCGCGGAGACCCACGCAATCACGTTGTCCGCGGTCCGCTCTTCGTCGATATTGCGGATCATCCCCGTGACCGTGACGACTTTCTTATCCTTACTGAGCACGTTATCGAGTTCCACGATTTCCAGGCGCGGCGCCCATATGCTCGGACGATCCACTTCATCGGGCCGCACGTGCACCGTCCACTGGTGCGTCACCCGCTCTCCGGATGATGACAGCACCGCGACCTCGACTTTATGAGTGCCAATGGGCTGATTCTTGAACTCCAGGAGTTCTTGTCCCTTCACGGGTTCCCCATCAATCTTCCACTCATAGCGCAGCTCCGGCTCTGGCACTCCCGGTACTTCCACCTCGACGCCAAAATACCGGGTCAGATGATCGTACAGTGCGTGACGACTCTCGTGCGGAGTGAACATCACTAGTTGTGGGGTCGGCGGACGCGCTTCGACCTGAATGTCCCAGCGCGCGTTGACCTTGCCCCCGCGTGGATCGGTCACTTTCACTTCGATGCGTCGCGCCCCCAGACTCTCCGCCGTGAAAGGGAACGTCGCGTCACTGGCGACTTTCTTGCCGTTGAGGAGCCATTCGTACAACAATTCCTCGCCATCAGAATCAATCGCCTGGGCGGACAGGGTTAACGTCGCCCCCTCGACCATTGTCACGGAAGTCTCGTCCGGCACCCGGAGCGTGATTTCAGGAGGCGTGTTCTTCGCCTGCGCGGGCGGTGTCGATTCGACGGGAGTTGGAGGGGAGGGCGGCTCCGTCGGGGCCAGCACGGCAACCTGCCACTCCTTGCTGACCGTTAATCCACCCCCATCCCCAACGACCGCTCGTACTTGGTGATTCCCCGTTCCTTGGGCTTTCCAATTGATCGTCGGCGAAGTGGCCCCTCGGTTGCGTGAGATTTTTTTGCCGTCAATCGACCATTCATATACGAGCTTGTCTCCGTCAGGATCACTCGCGGTAGTGGCGAACGTGAGGGTTGTTCCTTCGGGAGCAACGATGACACTGCTTTCAGGTTCGGCGCGCGTGATCTGTGGTGGAGCATTCACGACGACAAGTGGCTTTTCCGGTTCTGGGGGTTTTGGGGGAGACAGGACCGCGACCCGCCATTCACGACTCGTGGCGAGTCCTTTGCTGTCGGTCACCACGCCGCGCACGCGGTGACTACCGGTCCCTTGCGCTTTCCAGTCAAAAGCGGGTTGCGTTCCCACGGATGTCCCGTTCAGAGTCCAGGCGTAGACGAGCGGTTCTCCTTCTGGATCGCTCGCTTCAAGGCGAAACATTTGGGTTGTCCCATCAAGCAGATCGACCACGTCCGTCGCCGGCATCAACGAGAGGAGTTGCGGCGGTTGATTCTCAGGTGCGACTGGCGTGACAACTGGGGCGGGTTTGGTAACAGGCGGTGTGATGACTAGAGGCGGTTTGGCGGCGGGAGAGAAGAACCCCGTCCACCAGAGCGCGACCCCTAGAATCCCAATGGCACCGACCCCAATGAGTGCTGACGGGACACGCGAGGAAGAGGGTGAAACGGCAACCTTGACGCGTGGCGGTAGTGGAGGTGGACTCTTTTCTTCCCCAATCTCCCAATGGTCCTCGTCAATCTCGTCATTCGTCAAAGACGAAGGGGCGAGAACCGGAGTCATCTCCTCTTTGGGATCGACCGATTGCACTGGGACCAGAGTCCCCGCCTCTCTGGGACTTCCCGATCGTGCTTGCGGTTGGACTATCGCGGCTACCCGTTGATCCCGCTCTTCTTTCAAGCGGAGCAAGCGGTTATCTATATCCTCGATCTCGGTTGAGACCGACGGCGGACTGGCATACTCCAGTCCAGGTAATGAGAGTTGGTCGAGGGTTCCAGTTTCCAATGCCGCGCGACATTGTTCGAGATCGTGGAGCAGTTGCTCGGCGGTTTGATAGCGTCGCTCGCGTGACTTCGCTATCGCTTTGGTCACCACCGCGGTAAACACGGGTGGCGTGTCTGGTGAGAAGTCCGCGATGTTTTCCTGCGGCTCGTACAGCACTTTGCCGACAATCCTCGCCTCATCAAGCCCGGCGAAGAACTGTTTCCCCGTATACGCTTCATACATCACCATACCCAAGGCATAGATGTCGGCGGCACCATCGACTGGCTCGTGGCGCATTTGTTCCGGGGCACAGTATTTCATGGTTCCCATGATCGCCCCGGTTCTCGTCGCATCACTCTGGCCGATTTCCTTGGCGATGCCAAAATCCATCACCACCACGCGACCAGATGGCTTCTCGATCATGATATTGGCCGGTTTCACATCGCGGTGGATCACCGACGGCACTTGGGTATGCGCGTAGGCCAGTGCGTTCGCTACTGGGATCGCCATCCGCAACACTTCGGCGAGCGGCAACGCGCCCCGGTCTCGAAGGTGCTGACGGAGGGTTTTCCCGTGAATGAACTCCATCACGAAGTAGTGGAAGTTCCGGGCTTCATCACGGTCGATATCATGCACCTGGACGATGTTCGGATGCTTCAGCCGTGCCATCAGGCGCGCTTCACGGTAGAAG
>JABFSC010000506.1 GCA_013140885.1 Deltaproteobacteria bacterium
TCATAAGCGCGATACGGTAACGTGCGGAAATACCAGGGTCGAGGATCTTCACCGGGAAACGGGAGAGGGAACGAGCCGCGCATACCGCAATCCCGCGAGTTGATTGACGACCAACGACGAGAGCACAACCATGCCTCCCAGAAGTGCGGAGTCAGTCGGTCGCTCACCAATCCCTAACCACACCCACACAGGCCCCAGGATGGTTTCGAGGAGCGACAAGAGGCCAATTTCCACGGCGGAAAGGTGAGGCGCGGCCAGGGTCATCAGCAGGCATCCCATCCCCAGTTGCACCACGCCCATCACCGCCAAGACTCCGACATCATGCCAGGAGGCAGTCAGCGGCCAGGCCACCGGCAGGGCGATCACTACCGCGATCGCGCCCCCCAGAAGAACCGTGGGCACCATATCAATGGAAGCGCCCATCTTGCGCACGATAATCACATTCGCGGCGAAGGTCACTGGTACGCAACAGGCAAAGAGATTCCCAATCAGCGCGCCACTCGAACCGAGGGCATCGGCGAACATCAACGCGATACCCACCAGACTGGCTGTCATCGCGATCACGGTCCGACGAGGCACCTGTTCGTTGAGAAAGAGCCAACCGAACAGCGCGGCGACGAAAGGCGTGGTACTCATCAGAAACAGCGAGTTCGCCACGGTGGTGCGCATCACCGACAAGATGAACAGGAAAAACGACGAGGCCAGGAACGCGCCAGCCACCACCCCAGGGACACCAACGGCGGTGATATAGGAGATGACCCGGTTCCCGTAGCGCACAAACAAGAACGCGCCAATGAACAAGGCCATGAACAGCGCGCGCCAGAAGACGATCTCCCAGGCGTTGGTGATCGTCACCGAGCGCACCAGAATGCCGCTCGAACTCCAGCACAGTCCCGCCATCGTCATCAAGACTAACCCGCGCAGCCGGTTCGTTCGCTCAATCATGTCACGTCCCCTCGTTCCGCGTTGATATATCGGATCGTCCGCTGAGGATAGGGTCAGAGCCGCTCTCGCAAGACAGCCTCGATAAACATCATCCAGACGGTTGAGGGAAAAACCAAATTGCGCTATCGCCACTATGAAAAGGAGGACCGTTATGAAAATCCGCGCCACATCACACATCGCCATTGGTGTCAGCAACATGGAGCGTGCCTTACAGTTCTATCGCGATTTGTTGGGCTTACGGGTCACGCTCAATGACCCCAATGAGAATCCTGGAGGCCAGTTGTCCAAAGTGTCTGGCCAAGGCACGCGGCATGGCGTCTACCTGCGCTGGGAAGATGGACCAGATGCCACGTTCATCGTGCTGTCGGAGGATCGTCCAACGTCAGGGGGACCGCTAAAAATCAATCAGGTGGGCATCCATCACTTCGCGTTTTGGGTGGATGATCTGGAAGCCACGTTCGAGAAAGTCAAAGCGGCGGGCGTGCCGGTCGTGTTGCCGCCAACCACATTCGATAGCGTGGCATACGGAGAACCGGCGGGCAAGAAAGTGATGACCACGTTGTTCAAGGACCCAGACGGGACGGTTATTCAGTTAGATCAGCGGGTGTGAAGTAGCGAAATCCCCCTCCCCCTTTCCACCCAACCGCGCGACTAATTCCGCTCTGGTCGATACCATCAACGACGCGACGGAGGCGGGGGAGGAGGTGAGTCTGACACTGCACCCCGGACTCAATCAATATCCACTTCCGTCCCATTTTATGGGCGACCGCGCCCGTGGTGCCGGAACCCGCGAAAGCGTCGAGCACCCAGTCGCCAGGTTGGGTGGTCATGCCAATAATTCGCTTGAGCAGGGCTTCCGGTTTCTTGCCGTTGGTGAAATCCACGCCGCCTTCATCCCCAAGTCCCGTGGTCTTGATGTCTTGCCAAAAATCTCCCGGGTGCACGGTTAAGTAATCATCCGCGAAGAGCAGACGAATGCGCGGCTGCGCACGCTGGTCGTCATAGTCTCGTTTCATCACATAGAGTTTGTGTTGCGGGGTCTCAACCACGAAGGCTGACGCATGAGGGTTGAGCGTGAGGCGCTTCTGGTCAGCGAGGCGTTTGGCCACGGCGGTGGTCGCGCAGGTACGGACGATGCGCCACGCGTTCTCCCGCAACCACGCCTCATTCACTGGCGACTCAGGTGCTCGCTGACAGAGCGCTTCCAGACTTGTCAAAGCGAACTTGCCACAAATCGCATCCGCGTGCTGGAGGTCCGCCGCCGTGCGCGTCTTGTTCCCGATGATCTCCTTCAACTGGCGCATCTCGTCACGAGTGACATGCGCAACACCGATCCGGTATTCATTGTCCCATGCACCCTTGGGAATGCGTTCGAGCGACAGCCCGCGAATCCCCGCCTTGCCCGCGAGGATGAGATACTCCTTCAGCCGCGCGATCCCGCCGTGTTTCACCACCGGAGCCATTTTAACGCCGGTGGGTTCAGCCATTTTGACGACGATGACTTTGAGGTTCCGCTCCTGACAGATTTCCGCCATGAGTAAATAGAGCCGGGCGAATTCATTGTCGTCGATTTGCACCACGAGAAATCCATCATCACGCAGCAACGCCCAGAGCAATTCCAGCCGTGGTCGCATCATGCTCAGCCAGCGCTCATGGACCAGGCCATCGCGGTAATGGGGAAACGTATTGCCGGTATTGTAGGGAGGATCAATGTAGACGCACTGAATCGTTCCAGTCAGCTCGGCTTGTAGTCCACACAGGGCGACAAGGTTGTCGCCAAAGATCACGCGATTCTCAAAAAAGGTTCCGTCCGAGAGGAGGCGTTCCGCGCGAAAAGACCCGGCAGGCTCTTCTCGTAACAAAGAGGTGTTGAGATGCACCCCAAGGGGTCTATCGCACCACGGAAAAGAACGGAAGGGAGGAGAGGTCAGCGTTCAGACGTCGGCTTTCGGCGAAAAACAAGGAGAGGCACTTTCTGGAGCCTGTGCAGGTGGCGAAAATGGGACCAAGTCTTTTGTATTTTTCCGTTTAGTTGACTCTGAGAAGCTGAATGCTGATGTATTTTTTTGCTTGCTCTGAGACACAGAAGAGATTAAGAGAAGTAAGATAGTATTCTACCAGGCCCTGACGGGCAGTGGTGCCCGCAGTGGAGAAAGAGAGGCATTATGCGACGGAGAAGTTATAGACACTCACACCTGGCCCTGTTACTGGCGGCTGGGCTTGCGACCGCCGGGCTGAACCTGAGCGGTTGTAGTGGGGAGTCGGCGGAACAACCCGGAAAAAGCGTTGGCACCGCGGTCGACGCAACCAAGCAGAAAGCAGCGGCGGTAACGCAAGAGGCTGGGCAAGCAGGGGGAGTAGCAAGAGCAAAAGCCGGGAGCGCGGCAACCGCAGTCCAAGAAGCTGGAGCCGGCGTTGCCAAGAGCATCGAACAAGCAGTAGACACGACAAAAGAACAGGTGGGTGACGCGGCCACGGCGACCCAAGAAGCGGTGAAAGATACGGCCGCCGCCGCTACCGACATGGTGGGGAATGCGGCGCAAGCGACCGGGGACGCGGCCAAATCAGCGGGAGATGCCGCCAAAGAGATGGCGGACGACGCCAAAGAACATACGGGGCACTAATATCCGTACGTCGAGAGGGAAGTCAGCGCGAAGAGAGGAACATGGGGGCGACTAACGCGACCAGCAACCCAAGCACAGCCATAAGCATCAACAGGTCACCTCCACCAACCAGCCACACATACCGCCTCCCCGTCTTCGGATCTCGTGAGAATAACCACCAAGACATGATGCACCTTGGGACACGAAGAATAAAACGTAAAGCGTAAAACGTAAGGGGAAAAAGAACTCAGACCGCAGGGCCATTCTCTTTTACGTTTTACGCTTTACGTTTTAGCCCCCTCAGTACCCCGCCGCCTCGTATGGCCCCAGGCCACGCCGATAAATCAACAATCGCCGCTCGAAGGAACACACCTCTTTCCCTCGTTGGTTCACCGCGCGAGTTTTGATGTGCAGCACTCCTTGAGTTGGACGTGTCTGCGACTCGCGCTTGCCAAGCACTTCGGACTCAGCATAGATCGTGTCCCCAGCGCGCACCGGGTTGGGCAATTGAATCAGCTTCCATCCTAAATTCGCCACCACTTTGTTAAAGGTCTTCGTTGTCATCGCCGTCACGACACTCAAGATTAGTGTCTCGTTGATGACCTCTTCACCACCGTGGATTTTGGCGTTGAAGATGTGGTCGGCGTTGCGCATGGATAAATCCGCTGATCGCAAGGTATGCAGACGATTTTCCTCAGCGGTGATCGTTCGTCCAGGTCGATGCTCGAAGACTTGGCCTTCGATAAAATCCTCATATTCAACCCCAGCGATCTCCATGAACGTATGGTCGTCGAGTTTTCGATGTGAGTAAAAATCTGGCATTGCCGCTTATCCTTTCGTGAGGGGTAAGACATAAAACGTAACGCGTAAAGCGTAAAGACAACTATCCGACAGTTCACGTTCTTTTCACTCGTTACGTTTTACGTTTTATTTTTCAGTATCCTGCATTCTCGAACGGCACGGCGCCCCGACGATACACCAACATGTCGTACTCCATCGAGCAGATCATCGTCCCATCTTGATTGATCCCTTTGGTGATCACCGTCAGTTTTCCACACGTTGGGTTGCCAGGGATATCTTGTGCGTCCTTAATTTCGGTCTCAGCGTACAGCGTATCCCCGCCAAACACCGGGCGAGTCATACTGATGTCGGCCCAGCCAAGGATGCGCACCCGCTTGGCGAAGGTTTTCCACGTCATCCCAATGAGCCGCTGCAAAGTGAGCGTACTGACCACCAGGGGTCGTTGGAACTCCGTCTTCGAGGCGTAGTGGGCATCGAAATGGATCATCGCCTGATTCAGCGTGTCCATGGATTCTTCGACGTTATCTTGTTGCGAGATCGTCAGCCCAGGGCGATGCTTGAACACCTGCCCCACCACGAAATCCTCGAAGTCGAGTCCAAAGCGTTCGCGGTAGCGATGCTCACCGACCTGTACGTAAGAGGAAAAAGCAAAGTCAGCCATTGTGTGTCCTCACCTCTCGTTCTTTTGGCGGCTCACCCTACCAAGAATCCACATGGCACGGTAGCGGCCACATCCTCACCCCGCCCTCCCCGTTTCCAGCACGGAGAACATTCGCTAACGTAGCGAGCACGCAAACCGGGTTCACTGAAGCGGCACGAGAAAGGACATCAGCATGAGACGGTCGTTGATCTATCTATGTGTGTTACTCGCGGTGGGAGTTTCCGCGTGTTCGTATTCCAAACAACGATGGAAAGAACTCAAGAAGCAAGCGGAGCGTCGGATCGACGATGCGAAGTCCCCGGAAGAAAAATGCGCGAAGCGAGAGGGCACACTGTTCAACGGGCAGTGCTATACCCCCTCTGAGCATGAACCAGAATTCGCGCAGGAAGAATGTCGGTTACGGGCGGGATTATATCTCGACGATCAGTGTCTCTTTCCGCCGGGCAAAGGGATCGTCGTCGAACGCGAAGCGCCAGAGGAAGAAGCGGCGGGGAAAAGTGCCGAGTGACGAAAAGAGCGACCCAACCATGAGACAAGAACGTTGAGTCGCCCTTCGTCACCCGTTCGTTACTCGTGACTTGCGACGGGTTCATACTGGAAGGTCAAGCCATCTTCGCCAAGCCCAACCTCGACCTTACCGCCGTTCTGCAATTTCCCGAAGAGAATTTCATCAGCAATCGCCAATTTGATTTCCTTCTGAATCAGTCGCGCCATTGGGCGCGCGCCGAAGGTCTTGTCGTATCCTTTCTCGGCCAGGTACGTGCGCGCTTCCGGCGTCAACGCGATCGTCACCTTCTTTTCCGCCAACTGCTGGACAATCTCGGCCATGAATTTGTCCACCACCTTCTCCACCGCTTCCGGCGTGAGCGTGCCGAAGGTCACGATCGAATCCAAGCGATTACGAAACTCTGGACTAAAGAGCCGCTCCAGCGCTTGCTCGCCTTTGCCCAGGTTCGAACGGTCACCAAAGCCAATCGACGCCGAGGCCATCTCACGTGCCCCAGCATTACTGGTCATAATGAGAATGACATGGCGAAAGTCCGCTTTCTTCCCGTTGTTATCAGTCAGCGTCGCGTGATCCATCACTTGCAGCAAAATGTTGAACAAGTCGGGATGCGCTTTTTCGATTTCATCAAGCAGCAACACCGAGTGCGGATTGCGCGTGATCGCCTCGGTCAGCAAGCCGCCTTGGTCGAACCCGACATATCCTGGAGGGGCACCGATCAGGCGTGAAACCGTGTGCTTCTCCATGTACTCACTCATGTCGAAGCGCAAGAACTGCAACCCCAACGTCGCCGCGAGCTGCTTGGCCACCTCGGTTTTGCCTACTCCCGTCGGCCCAGTAAACAGCAACGAGCCCACCGGCTTTTCTGGATGACCCAACCCCGCGCGTGAGAGTTTGATCGCCGTCACCACCGTTTCGATGGCTTTATCCTGACCAAACACGACCCGCTTCAAGTCGGCATCGAGATCGTGTAACCGCTCCTTGTCCGAAGCCGACACACTGCGGGGCGGAATGCGCGCGATTTTAGCCACGACCGTTTCAATGTCCGTGTCGTTAATCACGCGCGACGCTTCCGCGGGTTTGAGCTTGAACGCCGCGCCCACTTCGTCGATCACGTCAATCGCCTTATCCGGCAGGAAGCGGTCATTGATGTATTTCGCGGACAGCTCCGCCGCCGCCCGCAGGGCTTCGGGGGTGTAGGTCACACCGTGGTGCTTCTCATAATGTGACTTGAGTCCTTCGAGAATCTGCACGGCTTCTTCGACACTGGGCTCCGGCACCTCAATTTTTTGGAAGCGGCGTGCCAGTGCCCGGTCCCGCTCGAAGTAACTACGATATTCGTGATAGGTAGTCGCGCCAATGCACCGAAGCGCGCCAGAAGCCAGCGCCGGTTTGAGGATATTGGACGCATCCATCGACCCACCGCTGGTCGCGCCCGCGCCGACAATCGTATGAATCTCGTCGATGAACAACACGGCATTCGGCTGTTTCTTCAACGCATTGAGCACCGCCTTGAGACGCTCCTCGAATTGGCCACGGAATTTCGTGCCCGCCAGCACCGCTCCCATATCCAGGGAGTAGATCACCGCATTCTTCAACACCTCGGGCACTTCGCCCTTGAAAATTTGCAAGGCGAGCCCATCGACGATGGCGGTTTTGCCCACACCGGAATCGCCCACGTAAATGGGATTATTTTTCCGTCGGCGCGCCAGCACGTGAATGGTGCGCTCCAACTCGGTTTGGCGACCAATCAGTGGATCGATCAATCCTTCCTTGGCGCGTTGCACGAGGTTGGCGGTGAATGCCGCCAGTGGATCCTTGACTGGTCGCGGCTCGTCCTCATCCTCGACGCGATGGTTCTGCGACGGCGCGGGCTCTTCCTCTTCCGCGGGAAGTTTGGAAATGCCGTGGGATATATAATTAAGTAGGTCGAGACGCGTGATCCCTTGGCGTTGCAAGAGATAGAGGGCATGGCTCTTCTCTTCACGAAACAGCGCGACCAAAATGTTCTTCCCCTCGACGATCTCTTTCCCGCTCGACTGCACGTGCGCGGCGGCGCGTTGCAGGACGCGTTGGAACCCCACGGTCTGCTGTGGCTCCGCCTCTTCCCCGGCCTCCAGTTGTTCGATGCTGTCCTTGAAGAATGCCTCAAGGTCGCGCTGCAACGTTTTCACGTCGCCCCCGCAATGGCGAATGACCTCGGCCACATCCTCATCAAACGTCAGGGCATAGAGAATATGTTCCAAGCACAGATATTCATGCCGGCGGCGTTGCGCCTCTTTGACCGCTAAGGAAAACGTCATTTCGAGTTCTCGGCTGAGTCGTAACATGTTCTTCAATCCTTACATGCAAGTAAAACGTAAGGAGTAAAACGCAATCAAAAATGGGGGAATTATGCCTGCCCGTTTACGTTTTACTCGTTATTTGTTGGGTCTTCCGCAGTCCTCACTCTTCTTCCATCGTGCACTTTAAGGGGAATTGATACTCCTTGGCCAGGGCATGCACTTGGTCCACCTTGGTTTCCGCGACCTCGTAGGTATAGACCCCAGCGACGCCGATCCCGCGGCGATGGACATGCAACATGATTTGCGTGGCTTTGGTGGGCGGGTGGTGAAAAATCGACTGCAGGATGTAGACGACGAATTCCTGCGTCGTGTAGTTATCGTTATGCAACAGGACTTTATAGAGGGGGGGCCTTTTCAGCTTCTTCTCGGTTTCGGTGATAACCCCACGGTCCAGATCGTTGTCACTATCGTACTTCATAATCTTCTCCTCGCGCTGAGGAAGCAGTTTCATCACTCACGGATGTTCCATAGCGTGATCGCGCCACAGGGTCAATTTCACGCGCGCGATTACAGAAACGTGGCGAGCGGCACACTCGCAATCGTCGGCGTCAGAAGCCGAGCCTGGTCAGTCTGATGCAACACCGCGCCCCATGTCGCTTTGGTCGGATACTCCGTGAGGAAGGTCTCCAAATGTCGTAGCTCAGGCAAGGTGATCTGTCGCGCCGTCTTCACTTCGAGCGGCAAGAGTTTTGGCCCACGTTCAATCACGAAATCCACTTCCGCTCCTCCCGCCGTGCGCCAGTAGAAAATTTCAGGCTTGGGTTGCACGGTCTCACGCCAAGCCAGGAACGCGGAGAAGAGCAAATTTTCCAGCAGCGCACCCGCCAAGCGACTGTCATAGATATCCCGCGGGTCGGTGAAACCCGCCAGATGAGCGGCGAGCCCCGTATCCGCCCAATACAACTTAGGCGTTTTGATCAGGCGCTTTGTAGCGTTCACCGCGAACGGTGGGAGGCGATGCAGTTGAAAAGTGGTTTCGAGCAGATTGAGATACCGATGCGTGGTGGCTTGGGCTAATCCCGCGTCCCGCCCCAGTTCAGTTTGATTCATCAACTGCCCAAGCCGATGCACGGCCAGTTGCATGAGGCGACGAAAATCAGGCAAGGCCGAGACTTGCGACACCTCGCGCAGATCACGCTCCAGATAGGTGCGCACGAATCCGTCAAACCAGAGCGCCCGTTCCTCGGTCGTCTCGGCAAACACCGCGGGAGGCATACCGCCACGCAGGACCTCGGTCATCCACTCCACCTGTGGAACCGGCAGGGAGTTCAGCAGTTCCACCGCCTCCGCCGCGCTTTTACACGCCAGCACCCGTGACCACGGAGGCACGGTTCCGTCTCCACGTTTCTCTCCGCCAGTGAACGGCGACAAGAGAAGATAGACAGCCCGCCCTGTTAGTGAATCCGCGATGTGCCGCATCAGGAGGAGGTTAGCCGATCCAGTGAGTAGGAACTGCCCAGGTTCACGACGCTGGTCCACGGTTTTCTTGATCGCGAGCAACAGTTCTGGCACTCGCTGGACTTCATCCAACGTCAGCCGTGGTCCCATCGCCAAGAGGTCATGCGGTCGCTTGCGCGCGAGTTCGAACACATCAAGATCGTCCAACGTCTGAAACAGCCGCGTGGAAGCGGACGGCAGATGCCGCGTCAGCGTGGTTTTCCCGGTTTGTCTGGCGCCAGAGAGCACCACGACCGGATGAGCCTTGAGGGCGGATTCGACGGTCAGCGCTAAAGCCCTGGGATGATAGTCATCACTTCTATTCATGCTGTGAATGATAATCATTCACAGCATGAAATCAATAGAGCCCTCTGTCCTGGGCCCTCAGTCCGGTTCTTCCCATTTTCGCCTTTCGCCGTTTGTCTTTTGACCTTTTCTCGTCCCCGCCTAAAGGTTCTGCCCCAATCCTCCGATAGGGAGCCTGAGCGGGAACTCCCGCGTGGATACGGTCACCAGAGAGGAACGCCGCATGTCTCACCAGCCTATCTTCCCTTTGCAGGTCAGGTCTTTCACCCCCCCCCGATATTCACTTTTAGTTAGTATCGGGCTCGCCATGTCCCTCAGCCTCGGCCTGTCACTCGCACCACTTTGGTCCGCCGTGGCCTGGGCCGCGGCCGCCCAGATCAAGACCATTACCCCATCCTGTGCCGCCACCGGCAGTCGGGTCTCGATCACCGGCACCGGCTTTGGCTCCCACAATGTCCAAATCACCGTCGGCGCTACTCCAGCCACCGTCTCCACCGCCACCGGCAATCAAGCCACTTTCCTCGTCCCACCGAGCGTCCCTTCTGGCCTCACCACGGTCACCGCCACCAACCCTGGGCAACAGAGCGGCAGCATCGCCTTTCGCGTCAAAGGCCCAGAAGTATGTGGCAATACCGTCGATGAGGATTGCGATGGCCAGATTGAGGACGCCGATGTCTGTATCCCCATCAATCATTCCCCTACTGCCGACGCGGGACCTGATCAAACACACCCAGTGGCAACAACCGTCCACTTGGATGGCACCGGGTCGAGTGACCCCGATGCCGACCCGCTGACCTTTGCGTGGAGTCTGACGACCAAACCCAGTGGCAGCGTGGCCACGCTCACGGGAGCCACTGCGAGCACCCCCACTTTCATTATCGATAAAGCCGGGGCCTATACCGTCCAGTTGACCGTGCACGACGGGAGTCTCAGCAGCAGCGTGGATGTGGTCATTGTCTCCACCAGTAACAGCGCGCCGGTGGCCCAAGCGGGCGAAGACCTCAGTGGCCAGGTGGGCACGACGCTCACTTTCGATGGCAGTGGCTCCTCCGATGTCGATGGCGACAGTCTGACGTATCAGTGGACGCTGCTCGCCCACCCCAGTGGCAGTGCCGCGACCTTGAGCGAAGTCACGACCGTACAGCCCTCGCTGACCCTCGACAAAGTCGGGGAGTATGTCGTCCAGCTGGTCGTGCGGGACGGCACGGTGAACAGCGAGCCCGATACCCTGACAATTTCGACCCTCAACTCCACGCCCGTGGCGGACGCCGGCGTAGGCCAGAGTGCCACAGTGGGGACACGCGTCCAGCTTGATGGCCGCAACTCCTTTGATGTCGATGGCAATGCGCTGAATTACCAGTGGGGATTGACCGTGATCCCAGCAGGCAGCACGGCCACGCTCTCCAATCCCACGAGTGCCAGCCCCACGTTCACGATTGACAAGCCGGGCACGTATGCGGCGCAGCTGATCGTCAACGATGGGATTACCAGTAGCGACCCCGATACCGTGCAAATCAGCACGGTCAACTCCAAGCCGATGGCGGATGCCGGAGCGGATCAAACCGCGGGAGTTGGGCAGCCGGTGTAGTTGGATGGGCGGTTATCGAGTGATGTCGATGGCGATCCGCTGACGTATCAATGGGCGCTGAATGCGAAACCGGCGGGCAGCACGGCCAGCCTCACCAACGAGACCACGGCGCAGCCCAGTTTCACGCCAGACCAGGCGGGAGACTACGTCGGGCAGGTGATCGTCAACGATGGCACGGTGGATAGTGAGCCCGATACGGCGCTGGTGACGGTCACTGTGCCGCCAGATACGACGCCACCGGCAGCGGCGGACTTGAGCAAGATCACCGTAAGCGAGCCAGTCAACGGCCAGTCCACGGTCACTGGCACCGCCGGGAGTGTGGAAGGCAACAGTGAGGTCAAGCTCACCAACTCTCGCACGGGACAGGTCACCACGGTCACGGCCAATGCCGATGGGAGTTTCACGGCGCAAGTCGCAGCACAGCCCGGAGACGCGCTCTCCGTTGTTGTGCAAGATGCGGCGGGCAATGCCAGTACCGTGGCGACGGTGCAGGTGAAGCTGCCGATTGATCCCATTGATGCGCCGTTCAGGGCGATCTGGGATGGGATGAACCGCGCCCTGCTCGCGGGTGATAAAGCCACAGCGCTCACGTTCCTCACTGCCGGTGCGCAGGCGAAGTATGGCCCAGTGTTTGACGCGCTGCTGCCCCACATGGCAGAAATCATCGCGTCGTATTCGCCGCTACAACGGGTCTCGGTCTCGGAAAACGTGGGTGAATACGCCATCATTCGGACTCTTGATGGCGCCAATCATCTTTTCCTGCTCTATTTCGTCAAGGATCACGAGGGCGTGTGGAAGCTCGATGCCATGTAAATGGAGGATCGAAAGATGAACCGACGCTATAAATGGACCGTTACTCCTCTGTGTGTTCTTCTCCTGTTATGGGCAGCCCGGGGATGTGCCGCCCCGCTGTGGTATTCCTCTCCAGCGCTTGAAGCCCGCGTAGTTGATGACGACACCGAACAGCCGTTGGAAGGCGTCATTGCCGTTGCCCACTGGGAACTGGAAGGCGGGGGGCCGTTTCACGAGAAAACTACCGGCGAACTTGTCGTGCTGGAGACGGTCACGAATGCCGATGGCCTGTTCTCGTTTCCAGCCTGGGGACCCAAGCTGCGACCATTCTTTGGCGCCCTGAAATTATCCAGATCCCCGAGGCTCGCGTTGTTCAAGAGTGGATATACTGTGGCTCACCCACCTCCTGAGTGGAGTCAAAGTATGGACCCCGCTCCCCGGGTCCTGCCCTTGCCGCACTGGCACTACACCACGATTCGGATGAAGAAGTTTGAGGGGAGCCTCGAGGAGTATGCCAAACATCTCGGATACCTGGACGATACCCTGAGGTTTGCGTTTCAGTATGACGACTGTACGTGGAAGAACATACCGAGAATGCTGGTAGCGATGCACCAAGAAAACCAACGGTTCATCAAGCTGGGGCTACGCTCCTCTTCTAACTATCTAAGTTCCATCGAAACAAGAGAGGGCGATAACACCCCGGCTTTGAAAAAATGCGGTTCTGTCCAAGAGTTCTTACGGAGTTATCTTCAATGAAACAGATATTGACTAATCTCTTATTTATCTATGTTCTTCTGTGTCCGAGCTTCTGTTTGGCCTACAAAGAACAAACCCATCGCAGGCTCTCTCAAGAAGCAGTCGAGGCTTCTGTACTCAAGACCGACTCTAACGTGTTAGAGGACCTTGGTCTAAAGCCATTTGACGCACCAGATCAGTTTCGTAACTATCGGAATGACCCCAGAAACATTAGCCAATTAGTCCAAGACGGTGCAGCGTTCGAGGATGTTCCGGGTCCTCGCGTCCGCCATCACTTCTATAATCCCCGGACCGGGCGTCCCGCGAATTCGTGTGGCGTAGAGCACGGCTATACGTCCCCCGATTGGGCGCTGGAAGATCGAGAGGAGATTCGCGGGATCGGGCCAACACGGCATCAGGATGATTCCTTTGCCGATACGCGCCAGTTTTTTCTCAATGCGCTGACCAATCCCGTCGAGGACGAACGCGAGCGCGCCTGGGGCCGGACGTTTCAAGGCTTAGGACAGGTCATTCATCATCTTGAGGATATGACCCAGCCGCAGCATGTGCGCAATGACATGCATGTCGTCAGCGGTCTCAACCCCCCTTACGATCCGTGTACGGGCGACCCGAGTTGGTACGAGGACTACACGGAGAGCGACGGACTCCCGTTCCTCTTCTACGGCGGGTATCCCCCTGTATATGGCGCCGCAGATACCACAACCTTCAATACGCCCCGACGCTTTTGGGACACCGAGGACGGCAAAGGCATTGCCGAGTATACCAACCGCAACTTTGTGTCTGCCGGCACCAACTTTGATCAACCCAATGCCCTGGAGCATCCGTTGCCAGAAACTGGCGCGGAGTGGGCGGAAGACAAGACCGCGCTCTGCCAAGAGATTAGTCAAGAAAATAACATCCCCCTACCGACTGGTTTTGCAGGACAGGCCCTCCCTTGTCTGATGACCTTTAACAGCACGTATGTCGGCGATTCGTACCGCCCCGGCCGCAACGCTCTGAATAAACGAACTTCGACGCATTCACTTTTCACGGCGGACCTCAGAGCCTTCAATGAAGATGGAATCCAGAGCTACACCCTCAATAAGTTCAACTTCTTCGAAGCCTATCAATTCCTCATCCCCCGCGCGGTCGGCTACAGCGCGGGGCTCATCAACTACTTCTTCCGGGGCAAGCTGGAGATGAAGGTCAATCCACACGCGGACGGCTACCTCATCACCAATAAGGGGACAGAGGATATCGAAGGTACCTTCACCCTGTACTACGACAGCGAAGATGGCACTCGCTATCCTGTTCCTGAAGCGACGTGGCCTACCACGGCTGCTACCGGGCAAGGGAGCGTACTGAGTGCGGGAGAAGCGATGCCCGTGCCGTTATTTGCTCCACCCTTGAGCCCCCTACCCAAGACACCGGGGCAGTACATGCTCGTCTTTACCGGGCGGATGGGCGAAGAGCGTCCAATCCAGGAAGCCGTCGGCGCGGTGGCGGCTACTCAGGTGAAGCTGCCTTATCCTTCGTTCCTCCTGGTTAAAGAAGGAGGGACGTATCGCTCCAAATATTTGGACCAGGGATGGGAGCGGATCGGCGAAGGGGGAGTGTGGTTCGCCTCGGGACAAGCCGTCACGGACAAGTTGGTATATGCTAGTGAGTATCGCTCAGTTGATGGAGGCCGCAGCTTCACGCCTTTGGAGGTCCCGCCAGGGCCATGGGAGTATGTGGGGGGCATGACGTATGTGGGCGGCAAAGTCCTGGTCGGCATAGCTACTGCGCAGAATCAAGTCGGGAGCCTGATCTCCACGGATCTGGGCGAGAGCTGGACTTGGTATCCAGACGCGGCGAATCTGAACCTGTACCTGACGCTCCCTTATCATATTGGAGAGAGAATCTTGTTCAGCGGTACGGAGCAGTGGTTCTCCCGGTCGGAGGATCAAGGAAAAACGTGGCAGTCCCAGACCATCACCGTGGGCGGGGTCGTGCCAGGCAATCCTCCAATCACGGAGGCTGGCGGCGTCGGCTGGGTCTCTCGGACAATAGTTTGGAACCAACGGCGGGAGGACCACGTCCTACTCGCCCTTGGCATGCTCTACATTAACGGCTCATCCGGTGGTGGCAGCAATGAGCTGTTGGGCTGGGACTCAGGAGACGGTGCTGCTGAGAGATCAAAGGAACCAGGAGCTTTCCCCCGGCAGAAGCTCCACAATGGGATTGAGAGGGGCTGGCGCGCGCAGAGTGGAGACACCGAGGGGAGCTGGCAACAGGGCGTATGGAAATCAGTGGATGGAGGAAACACCTGGTACAAAGTAGAGACCGGGAGTGGACTTGAGTCCCTCTATTGGGCCTACGAGAACAAGATCGCTCTCGCACCGCACGGGCAGGCGTTGCTGGCCACGAGACTTGGGACCGGACTAGGCTCTTTCTGACAATCCCATTTGCAACCTCGGGGCGTACTTGTGTAAGAGTTTGTCGATGATCGCGAGGATCCATAAGGCGACATAGTTCACCGCCAATTTGTCGTAGCGGGTGCCCAGCG
>JABFSC010000764.1 GCA_013140885.1 Deltaproteobacteria bacterium
CGCTTCGATGCACTCGCCAATCCGCTGGTGGAGACGCAGCCGCCGCACGGCCCCGACCCGTTCGTAGACGACATTTTGGTACAAAGAGTGTGCGAACTTGTAGCAGGTCGTGACTGTGCCATCCGGCTCCTCCTCGCTCCCGTAGGCAGAGAGCAACTGTCCATGTCTGGCCAACCCCGCGCAGTGTTCCTCCACTTGCCCCAGTTCGGTCTCCAGCACAGTCGCGAGGGTCGCCGTCGAGAATTCCGCTCCTGCAACGCTCGCCGCTTCCAGGAGCCGCTGTTCTGCCGCGCTGCAGCGCTCCATCCGCCTCTCGATCAGCTGGCGGATGCTTTCCGGCGCGCCCAGCTCCGTGGCTGAGAGTTCTGCTCCCACTTCCCAGTGTCCGGCGCGCTCCTGCAGCTGTTCCCGACTCACCAGCTCGTTCACGACCGTGATGAAGAACAGGGGATTGCCCTCGGTCCGTTGGTGCAACACCCGCGCCAACACTTGCCAGGGCGCGGCAGATTGAACGTCCCCAGCAAACCGCATGGTCAAATACGCGCCGACATCCGTTTCGCTCAACAAGGGCAGCGCCACCTCTTCACACCTCCGGCATGCGAGCAATTCTTGCTTGACGATGCGCAGCGGGTGCTCCTGGACGAGGAGTTCCACCGGCCGATGGGCGCCGATGACCAGTAACCGCGCCTGCGTCCGCCGTCGCGCCAGCGCTGCCAGCAGGTCCATGGTGGACGGATCGCCCCAGTGCAAATCTTCCAGAACCAGCACAATCGGTTTCTCAACCGTCACTGCATCCAGGACGTCCATCAGTTCGCGTAGCATCCGTTCCTTCGTCGCGTACTGCATCTCGCGTCGTAACGACTCTCGCTCAGCAGCGTCAAGCAACCAGGGCAGCTGCAACAACCACAGCGGCGCAGACTGACGCAGCAGCGCAACACAATGTTCCCCCTCCGGCTGACGACACAATTGTCCTAACGCTTCCAGGATGGGCAAATACGCCTCCCCAGCCCCGAAGTGCTCAATGCACTGCCCACGACCGATCCACAGGCTGGGTGTTGGGTGCTGGGTGCTGGGTGTTAGGGCAGACGAGTCCTGGGTGCTAAGTCCTGCGAGAAACATCTCTACCAACGCCGTTTTGCCGATCCCCGCCTCGCCGGTCACGAACACGAGCTGCCGTTCACCATTCAAGGCTTTTTCCAACGCGCGGTGGAGTTGCGCCAGTTCAGCGTCACGACCAACCAAAGGGATTGCGGATTGCGGATTGCGGATTGCGGAATCAGCAATCTGGACGCTAGACGCGGGACGCTGAACGCTAGACTGTTCTGCTCTACTGACTCCTGACTGCTGACTACTGACTACTTTTCCAATGAACCGATACCCCTTGCCGTGCACGGTCTCGATGAACCGCGGCGTTTTCGCATCATCTCCCAACGCCTGCCGTAGCTCGCGGATACACCCCTGCACCACTGCGCCCCCAACGATGGCCTCTGACCACACGTTTTCGAGTAACTCTTCGTGCAGCACCAGCTGCCCTGCTCGTTCGACCAGGTAACGCAGCACGGCAAACGTTTTGGGACGCAGGTGAACTGGTTGTTCTCCGCCCCACAGGCGCTCACTCGCCAGATCAAGCCGAAAGGTCTCGAAGCAAATCTGTTGTTCACCCACGACGCCCTCCGAAAATTTGACCGTTTTCTTACCACCCTCTCAGGAATTTCCACTCGCCGCACTCTATCTTCTTGTCAGGAACAATGAGTCACTCAACCCGGCGCTACGAGATGAGGACACTATACCCGATCAGGAGAGAGAGGCGAAGGATTGGTGTAGAAGCCCCGATAAAGCGATGCCACAACACTTATGAAGAAAGGAAGTCATTATGCGACCAACAAGTAAATCCGTACTGCTCATTCTCACACTGCTGGGCGGGCTCTATGCAGGTATCGCCTCAGCGTTCATCGGTCTCAGCGGGTCCTGGGACGGCATCACACAACACTGTACGGGCGGAGGCGAGAACCTGCGCTGTCGTGTGACTGGTGTGTTCATCGCCACCAACCCCGGTGACGAACCGGCTCCACGTTCGGTCCTACGCTTCTTCCTCTCTGAGGACGACACCCTGGATGAGAGTGATCTGCTACTCAACGAACGTCACCTCAAAGCGTTGAGCCCTGGAAAGAGCAAAGATCTCACCGCGCGCCTTAAACTGCCCAAGGGGCAACTCGGCACGGGGTTATTTGTGATCGGGCAACTCGACGCGGAGAATGACGTACCGGAGGAGAATGAGGACAACAACCTCGTGGTGTCACGGCCGATCCCGTAGCGCGGTCCGCAAAATGCAGAGGTGGACGGGTGAATAGGGGAGTGGGTGAACGGGTGATGCTGTCGCCCCGTCACTCCGTCCCCTGATCATCCTGCCTTTTGCAGTGTCAGTTCGCCTTTCAGTCGATACAACTCGGCTTCGCAATACCGCTCTCCGTTGCGCTGCACCAGCGCCAGCGCTTCGTCCACGACATCGAGCCCTTCCTGAATTTGCCCCGCTTTTCCATAGGCATGCGCCAACAGCGCCAGATGATGCGTTTGCTCACTCTCCGCCCCGGTGGCGCGGTACGCCGCCATCCCTTGACGCATCTGGGCGATTCCTTCTTCGCTGCGCCCTTGCTCCGAGAGCACCCATCCACGCAGAATTGTACCGACCGCCAGAAAGAAGGGTAATTCTTCTTTGCTCGCCAGCGTGATCGCTTCCTCTGTCCACTGGTGGACGGCGTCCACCTCCCGACGATGTTGATGCAACTTGGCGGCAATGAGAAACGCCTGAGCAAGGCTCAATGGATGATCCACCTCACGCGCCAGGGAGAGAGCGTTGTGCACACTCTTCAGGGCCTGGTCGTGATAGCCAAGACAAGCGACGATCCAGGACTCCACCCCGACGCACACGACGCCAGGGTCCTCTCCGTAGAGAAAGGCGAGAGAGCGATGGGCCTGGAGATCATAGAGCCGACAGCCTTGCGCGGCATGTTCTTGAGCACGTGCCGGCTCCCCTTGCAGATACGTTATCTGCGCCAGCGCCTCATGGCTCATCAACAACAAGGCGGGGTCTTGGAGTCGCTGAGCCAACTGCAGTAACCGTTCAGCCAGTTCCCGCGCGTGGTGAAAGTTCGCTCGTACGGCCTCAAAGGCAAATAAACCCCAGAGCACGGGGAAGAGCTGTGGAGTTTCCCCCACCTGTCGGCACAGTTCACGAGCGCGAGCGTACACCTGCTCCACCTCCGGCGCGGCATACCCTTTGACGGCCATGAGCACGGGACCAAGCGCCGCTTGCAGGAACAGTTCTTCCTGGGCGCGCTCCCGTGACTCTGGTAAAGACTGAAGGAATGTCAACCCTCGCGTGAGATGATCGAGGGCTTCCTGAATTGCACACCGTTGAACTGCCTTGTCGCCGGCTTGTCGTCGATACCGTACAGCGCGTCGGTAGTCGCGCCCTTGCTCAAAGTGACGCGCGAGCTCTGCCGCTCTTTCGCCCGCGCGCTCGCCATATCCTTGCTCTTCACGTTCACCGATGCGTTGATGCAAGCGCATGCGCCGCGCCACCCCTATCCGCTCGTAGACCACACTTTGATAGAGAGTGTGCAGAAACTCGTACTGCATGGTCAGCGTTCCATCCGGCCACTCCTCAAGACCACGCGCGTACACAAACTGCCCGCGCCGTGCAAGTTGCTCACAACATTCTTCTAGCCACGCCTCTTCGCGTTCCAAAGCCGCGGCCGCCGCCGCGGTGGAAAATTTGACTCCCACGACACTCGCGACTTCCAGCACCTGTTGCTCCTCCGGGCTCAGGCGCTCCACTTGCCGCTCAATCATCTGACGAACGCCTTCAGGTACGCCGAGTTCTTCTTCCGCGATACCGGCTTTGAGTTTCCAGTGTTCTTGTTGTTGAACGAGAATGCCCCGCGCCGTGAGGTCGTCCACTACCGTGGTCAGAAATAAAGGATTTCCGTCCGTCCGTCGTCGTAGAGTATGTGCAAGACCACGGAGAGACGACCGGCTGGTCGCTCTCGCGGCAAGCCGTAGGGTCAAATACTCGGAGACTGCCTCTTCTGACAGCGAGTTCAGCGCTACCTCCGTACATTGGCCATGCATCTGCAACTCTTGCTTGATCGCTTTCAATGGATGTTCGCTGATAATGACGTCCACCGGACGATACGTGCCAATCACCAACAACCGCGGCGCCTCCTGACGTCGCGCCAACGACGTTAGGAGATCCAGCGTGGAATAGTCACTCCAGTGCAGATCTTCCAGCACCAAAATCAACGGCGTCCTGATCGTCAACACACGTAGGGCTTCAGCCATTTCTCGCAGCATTCGTTCTCGTGTCATGCCGAATAACTGACGCTGAAGCGCCTCCCGCTCCGACGCGGTGAGCAGCCATGGCATCTGCACCAACCACGTCGGTGCATACTGATGCAACAGCGCCGTGTAAACCTCGCCGCCTTGCGCCCGGCAGAGACGACTCAACGCTTCGAGCACGGGCAGATACGCCTCTCCCGCCCCATAATGTTCGAGACACTGTCCACGCGCGCACACCAACTGCCCCTGCGCCATCATCTGGTCCACAAAAGCTTCGACGAGAGTGGTCTTGCCAATCCCCGGCTCACCGGTCACGAATACAACCTGACGTTCGCCACGCAGAGCTTTTTCTAACAGCTCGTGCAATTGCGCGAGTTCGGCGTCACGAC
>JABFSC010000659.1 GCA_013140885.1 Deltaproteobacteria bacterium
TCGTCGAGCGCCTGTCTTTATTTTTGCCTTTTGATTTTTGCCTTTTGCCTTTTGATTTTTCCCCTTTTAAACGGGGCGAGTAACGGCATGAGACCACGTCCCAAGCCACGGGGGAATCACCGCGCCAAACCCACCCGCCGGCCCGCCAGCGGCCACAACAAGCAGATCCTCCGGCGACCGTAACGCCGTAAACTCCTGGTCCGGCCCCTTACTACGCCCGATAAGGTTCTTCTTGCCCACTGTGGCCCAGTCGCGCCGCCTCACGCGCGCCGCGCGAAAGATATAGTCACGAATATCCTGCTTTTGCCAGCCAGCGGCGATGAATAATTCGCGAATCTGCTTCGGAATCACAATCGCATAGTTCCCCGCCCAGATTGAATAAGTCAACATGTTGTGACGAATTTCCGCCGCGAAGGTCTCCGCTAGCTCCTCCGGGTCCTTCGTCCACTCGTTCATAATCTGATGCGGCGACTCGCACGCCATCACCGTCACTCCCGACTGACCAGCCGCCACCCCCCGCTCCTGGGCCAGCGGAAGCCACTTACTGTCTTCCTCATCCTCGGCGAGACAAAACGTGAACTTGCCCGGATGCCCCAAAGTCGAACGGTCAAGCTGCCCAGGAATACATTCGAGAACATTGATCAGCAGGAGTCGAATCGCGCGTCCGATGGTGGCATTGGCGCGACTGGCGTTACCCAGCGCGTTGTGGGTCGCGTTCATGCCAAGCGTCGTGCGCATCGGACCATTCACCACGATGAATTGCGCACTGCCTCCAGTGCTCGCGGTGCTACCATGCAGATTGAAATCCTCATCACACATCGCCCGCAACACCGCGACCACCACCGGCATATACGTGGACAAACAGCCCGCCATCACCGCGTTAATCGCCACTTTCTCGGCGGTGATCGGTCGTTGCCGCACGGCCTCGACGCCAATCACCTCCCCTGGCGCGAGGTGCACCGCCGCCAAGCATTCCAGCACCCGGTCCTCCGTCGGTGCCACAATCGGCAGACCGTCGGTCCACCCCTTTTGTTGGTAGAGTTCGTTGACATCAAAGGCATCCGCCAAGTCGTAACGTTTGGCCTGTACCGTGTCGGCCTGAATCATATCGCTCCCCTTATGAGGCTCGCGCCTTCATTGACAGTGGTATCACTATTCTTTACTCACTCCTTTATCAAGAGAAATGGACGGACGAACAAAAGGAGACGTGTATGAAATTCACCTGGTTTAACCTGATGCCCTGGCCTTATCTGCCGGATGATTTTCGCGAGAAACATCACTCAGTGTGGGTCGATATTCCCAATACGCTCTATGACCCGCAAAAAGGGCATTTCGTCTATCACCAATACATGGACCAGCTCGAATATGCCGAGTCCTTAGGGTTCGACGGCATTGGCTGCAACGAACATCATCAGAATGGCTACGGTCTTATGCCGTCTCCCAACATCATCGCCGCCGGCCTCGCCCGGCGCACCTCGAAAGCGGCCATCGCCGTGATCGGCAACTCACTCGCGCTCTACAATCCCCCGATTCGCGTGGCCGAGGAATTCGCCATGCTCGATGTGATCTCCGGTGGTCGCCTGCTCGCGGGCTTCCCGGTCGGCACTTCGATGGACACCAACTATTGCTATGGACAGATTCCCGCCCTCACCCGTGACAAATACGCCGAAGCGCACGAACTGGTGATGCGCGCGTGGCATGAGGACGAGCCCTTTGCTTTTGATGGCAAGTACAACCAGCTACGTCACGTCAATCTCTGGCCCAAGCCCATCCAAAAACCCAACCCCCCGATTTATATTCCTGGTGGCGGCTCCATTGAAACCTGGGACTTCTGTCTCGACAACGACTACAACTATTCCTACCTCTCGTTTACCGGCTATCTGCGCGGCAAGAAGCTGCTCGATGGCTACTGGGATCAAGTAGCCAAACGCGGCAAGGATGAGTCACCCTATCGCGCGGCCTTCGCGCAGACAATTTGCGTCGCGGACACCGATGCCGAAGCTGAAAAACTGTACGCTGAGCATGTCAATTATTTCTACAACCGCTGCCTTCACATCTATGGTGGCTTCGCCGACGCGCCTGGCTATCGGACCATCAAAACGCTCCAAGCCGATGTGCTCAACGCCTTGAGTGAGGATATGCAGAACATGTTCCCTTCGCTCTCGTGGAAAGAGCTGGTGGACGGTGGCTACGTCATCGCTGGTAGCCCGGCCACGGTGCGCGAGCGGATGGAAGACCTCATTAAGGGGCTGCATACCGGTCACATCTTCTGTCTCATGCACGTGGGCAACATGCCGGACTGGAAGACGCGCTACTCGACCAAACTGTTCGCCGAGAAAGTGATGCCGCACCTGCGCAACCTCTGGCCCGAATGGAAAGATGACGAC
The DNA here is from genome assembly GCA_013140885.1 of Deltaproteobacteria bacterium. GTDB lineage: Bacteria > Desulfobacterota > Binatia > Bin18 > Bin18 > JABFSC01. The sequence goes on from JABFSC010000659.1 coordinate 2,388, forward strand.
CGTTGGTGGTGCCACCCGATGGAAAGTCGCCTGCAACCTGAACTCGGCGTGGAGAACGCCCGCAAGGACGGAAGGATCCCCCTATGAGCATCACCATGCGGAGAATCGAAACCACACGCGGCGCCAAGGTCCGCGTCTTTGAAGCGGGCAGTGGCGCGCCGCTCGTGTTCATGCACGGCGCGGGCGGCCTCTTCCCGCAAAACCCGTTCCTCGACAAGTTGGCGGAACGCTACCACGTGTTCGCACCGGAATTTCCCGCTTACGGTGAGTCCACTGGGGAAGAGTTACTAGAAGACATGCAGGATTTCGCGCTGCATGGGTGGGATGTTATAACCGCGTTGGGGCTTTCCAAGCCCCATCTCATAGGCCACTCAATGGGTGGGATGATCGCGGCGGAGATGGCGTGTCTCGCGCCCAATGATCTCAACAAGCTGATTCTTGTCAGTTCGGCGGGGTTGTGGATCAACGAACATCCGATTCCCGATCTCTTCTCATTCCTGCCGCACGAATTCGCCAAGTATCTCTTCCATGATCGCACGCAAGGAGAGTCACTGTTGACCGGTGGTCTTGATCTCAAGGACCCAGCGGCGTTGAAGGAGTTCTATATTGGCAACTCCAAGCGCTTAAGCATGGCCGGGAAGATACTCTTTCCGATTCCGAACCGTCGCCTGTCGAAACGCTTGTACCGCTTGACCGCGCCGACACTCGTCGTCTGGGGCAAGAGCGACACGCTGATTCCGCCGGTGTACGCGGATCGGTTCAAGGCGTTGATTCCGCGGGCCGAGGTCGTCCAGATCGCGGACGCCGGACACATGGTGCCCTACGAACAAGCGGAAGCCTTCGTGGCGGCGGTGACGCGGTTCTTGGGGTAACTGCGATCACCCTCCCCCCCTCACTATCTCCCTCTCCTAACCAGGAGAGGGGGACGCCGTTCAAACCTCCTGCGGGAGAATCAGACGCACGCTTTCGATTATTGCTGTTCCCGCAACCGCTCCAACTCCGCTCGCAACCGCACAAGTTCCGTCTCAGCACGGGCCGAATGAATCGGCTTTTCCGTGGTCGTCGGCATCATAACATCCATGCCCTTTCCTCCTTCACTCGCACGTGTTGGGAGATCAAGCAGGCACGTTAGCAGTGGTGATATCGGTCAGCAAGAGAAATCGTCACGTCCCCAAGTTCGCCGTCTTATTTTTGACTTTTGCCTTTTGACTTTTGCCTTTTGATTTTTCCGAACCCCCTCGGCCCATGACAGTCACCACCGACCCTGCTAAGAGAAGCCGCTCACATCTCAGCTCTTTTTCTCAACAACACTGACCGAGAAGGTAACCTCACACGTGCAAAACCGTACTGACCCCGCCCCGCTTTCACCACCAACAGTCATTTTCACTCCGCAATATCGTCGCTACGCCTTGCTGTTGCTGGTGCTCGTCTTCACCTCCAGTCACGTGGATCGGCAAATCCTCGCCATTCTCCTCCAGCCCATCAAACAAGAACTGCTCCTGACGGACACTCAGCTTGGGTTCCTCTCTGGCGTCGCGTTCGCCATCTTCTATGCGACGCTCGGCATCCCAATGGCCATGTGGGCGGACCGCGGCAATCGACGCAACCTCATCACCGCCGCGCTCTCCGTCTGGAGTGGCATGACCGTGCTGTGCGGACTGGCCGCGAACTTCTGGCAACTCGCCTTGGCCCGCATCGGCGTCGGCGTCGGCGAAGCAGGGTCAACTCCACCATCGCACTCCATGATCGCCGATATGTACCCACCCGCTGAACGGTCCACGGCGATGTCGATCTTTTCTCTCGGCATCAACTTTGGCCTGATGCTCGGCTTCCTCTTTGGGGGCTGGATCAATCAATGGTACGGCTGGCGCGTGGCGTTCTTCGTCGCGGGCGCTCCAGGTTTAGTGCTGGCGCTCATCGTCCGCTTCACGCTCCATGAGCCCCCGCGCGGCTACTCGGAAGGGATCACGCACTCTGCGCAAGAAGCACCCGGCTTGTGGGAAGTCGTGCGCTTCATGTTCGCCACTCCCTCCTTGCGGCATATCATCGCCGGAGCCACGCTGGCCTCATTCGTCGGCTATGGCGTGGTCTTGTGGATTCCCACGTTCTTGGCCCGGTCACATGGACTCCAGAGTGGCGAGATCGGCACGGTCCTGGCCTTCTTTTTCGGCGTGCTGGGCACGATAGGTACGTTTATGAGCGGCTACCTCGCCGACCGCTTTGGCAAACACGATCTCCGCTGGAATGTGTGGATCATCGTCCTGGCGATTCTCATCTCTTTTCCGCTGTCCCTTGCCGCGTATCTTGCGCAGAGCAAAGGACTGGCGCTGGCGTGCTTTATGATCCCCGCCCTGCTCGGCGGCGCCTATTTGGGACCAAGTTTTTCCTTGAATCAAAGCCTGGTCACCGTGAGAATGCGCTCCGTGGCATCGGCCATTATTTTGTTCATCGTCAATATCATTGGGTTGGGTCTTGGACCGCTCACCGTCGGCGTGCTTAGTGACGCGCTCGAACCGTACTATGGCACGGATTCCTTACGCTATGCGCTGCTTAGTCTGGTCTTTGTCAGTTTGTGGACCGCGACGCACTATTTTCTCGCGGGCCGCACGCTACGCGCGGACCTCGCGCGGATGCAGCAGTAGAGCCGTCACCGAAAAGTCGGTACAGTAGGCCCGCATTTTGGCCCGGAGAACAATTCCAAGTACAAGTGAAGGAGTGAGAGTTCATGTCTGTCGCGCTTTTTACCCTCGCGATCCTGATTGGTGGCGGCTTTTTCGTCTATACGCTCCATGTCCGCTTCCAATGGCTACAAGCGGCACAACCGGTGGCACGGTTCGACCGCATCGGCGCACGCATCAACGCCGTGCTTGTCTATGCCTTTGGACAAAAGAAATTCGTCACCGGCGAACAACCCGCCGGGTGGATGCACTTCTTCATCTTTTGGGGCTTCGTCATTCTTGGGGCCCAAGTGGTCACCATGTTCGCGCGTGGCTACTCCGAGCATTTTTTTCTGCCTGGCCTCGGCCCGGACCTGCTTGGAGGCCCGCTCTTTTTCGTGCGCGACTTGATGGAAGTCATCGTCATCGTCTGCGTACTCCTCGCACTGTATCGCTGGAGCGTGTCGCATCCGGCTCGCCTCTTTGGGTATAAACCAGCCGAGGAACGGCTCGCCGCACAACCACACTGGGAAGCGCGTCTCATTCTCGTGCTCATCATGTCCATTATGACCAGTGGGTTGCTGTATGACGGCGGTCGTCTGGTCTATTTAGCGGGCGATCCGATCATTGAAGCGGAGCGTCCGTGGCAACCGATTAGCGCCTTTATCGGCAGCCTGATGCCAGTGGACTGGGCCAGGGGAATTAGTGACATGGCATGGTGGGTCCACAATCTCATCATCATCACCTTTATGAACCTGCTGCCGCGCTCCAAACATTTTCACATCCTGACCGCTATTCCGAACGTCTTTTTCCGCAAGTTGGAGCCCATCGGGGCGCTCAACAAAATGGACCTGGAAAATTCGGAGACCTTCGGCACCTCGAAAATCGACCAGTTCTCCTGGAAACAGGTGCTCGACATGTACAGTTGCACGGAATGCGGGCGCTGCTCCTCGCAATGTCCCGCGACCGCGAGTGGCAAACCGCTCGCGCCTCGCCAACTGCTCCTCAATCTACGCGATCATCTCTATGAGAACCCTCAGCAAATGCTCGCCAAAGGGGACGGCGCGGCCGAGGGCAAGGAGAATATCGTTGGCGACCGACTGATCCATGATGACGTGTTGTGGTCCTGCACGACCTGCCGGGCCTGTGAAGATGCCTGTCCGGTGATGATCGAGTACGTCGATAAAATCGTCGATATGCGCCGCCACCTCGTCCAGGAAGAGGCGCGGTTCCCGGCGGAATTGGTGCGCACCTTCAAGGGCATGGAGACCCAAGGCAATCCCTGGGGTCTCAGCGCGGACAAGCGATTGGAATGGGCGGAAGCCGAAGCGGTGGATGTGCCGCTGCTCGCCGACAATCCCGATGCCGAGTATCTCTATTACGTCGGCTGTGCCGGGGCCTTTGATGATCGCAACAAGAAGACCACGTCAACTTTCGTGAAGCTGCTGATTAAAGCGGGCGTGAATTTCGCCGTGCTCGGACGCGAAGAGCCGTGTAATGGTGAAACGGCGCGACGGTTGGGGAACGAATATCTCTACCAGAGCATGGCGCAAGGCGCGGTCGAGGTGTTCAACGGCTACTCCGTAAAGAAAATCATCGTCAACTGTCCGCATTGCTTCAACACCATCAAGAATGAGTTCCCGCAGTTTGGTGGGAACTACGAAGTCGTGCATGCCGCCGACTTGCTGTCGCGCCTGATTAGGGAAGGCAAGATCACCTTCAAGGATGCCACGGCCAAGCAGCGCATCACCTATCACGATTCGTGCTACTACGGTCGCTACAACGACATCTATGAAAGCCCGCGAGAAGTGCTCAGCAAAATCCCTGGGGCGCAACTGCAAGAAATGGAGCGGAGTCGGAACACGGCGATGTGCTGTGGCGCGGGCGGCGGTTGGATGTGGATGGAAGAACCACGCGACAAACGGGTGAACCAGATTCGCGTGGAACAAGCCCTGGAAACAAACCCGGAAGTGGTGGCGGTCTCCTGTCCGTTCTGCACGACGATGCTCACCGACGGCCTCAAGGCCAAAGGCGTGGACGAGAACGTGCGGCTGATGAACATCGTGGAGCTGGTGGGCGCGGCGGCGAAGTGAGGCGTAAAACGTAAAAAAAGCGTTCAGCTATTAGCGGTCAGCGGTCAGCCAGACAAGAAAACTCAAAAGATCGAGTCCGACTTCTTACTCACTAGAGGCTCCAGGGGACGGATGAGCTTGTTTTGCTGAAAGCTGATAGCTGACGGCTGAATGCTTCCCCTTTTTACGTTTTACGTCTTACGTTTTATTCTTCACGTCTTCCGTTGCACTTTACCGCGCCTTTCTCTATAGATGGACGCACCCGCAGTTATTGCACCCCAGGAAACATTAATCAGTGACTGATCTCCGTACTGCTTACGCCGCTATTCTGCCGCTCGTCTCGCAACCCGCGCGCTACGTCGGTGGCGAACGCGGCACCGTTGTCAAGGACGACGCGCACGTGCGCCTGCGGTTCGCCTTGGCCTTTCCCGAAGTCTACGAAATCGCCCAATCGCATCTCGGCCTCCAAGTGCTCTACGATTTACTCAATCGTCGCGACGACGTGCAGGCCGAACGAGTCTATGCCCCTTGGGGCGACATGGAAGCCTTGCTGCGGCAGCATAAGCTCCCGCTCGCCTCGCTTGACACGTATACACCTCTCTCCGAGTTTCAGATCGTGGGCTTCAGCCTGCAATACGAGCTGACCTACACCAACATCTTGATGATGCTCGACTTGGGCGGCATTCCGCTCTGGTCACGGGATCGCGAGGCGCATCATCCCCTGGTGATCGGTGGTGGGCCATGCGCGTTTCATCCAGAGCCGGTGGCCGATTTCTTCGATGCGTTCTTGCTGGGCGATGGCGAAGAGGCGATTTTCGATATTTGTGATGTCTACCTGGCCTGGGACAAAAAGGACCGACAAGTCCTGCTCAAAGCCATGAGCCGGATTCCTGGGGTCTACGTCCCTGCCCTCTTTGAGCCGGAATATGAGGACGACGGAACGTTACGACAGACCCGTCCGCTCGATCCAGAATATACCGTCGTCCAAAAACGCGTGGTGCGCGACCTCAACTCGATTCCGCCCCTGCGCAACCAAGTCGTGCCCAACGTCAATATCGTCCACGACCGCATCGCCGTCGAAGTCATGCGTGGCTGCGTGCGCGGCTGTCGCTTTTGCCAGGCGGGCTACATTTATCGTCCCCTGCGCGAGCGCGACCCACGGGCATTGCAAGAGCAAATCGAACGGCTGGTCGAACAGAGCGGCTACGAGGAAGTGTCACTGTTGAGTCTCAGCACCGGCGATTACAGTTGCATCAATCCACTGATCCGCGAGGTGATGAACCGTTTTTCCGGACTGAAAGTGTCGGTCTCTTTGCCATCCACACGAGTGGATGCCCTCTCGCCGCATATTCTCGAAGAGATTCGGCGTGTGCGCAAAACCGGCTTCACGCTCGCGCCCGAAGCTGGCTCGCAACGCCTGCGCGATGTCATCCAGAAGGAATATAAAGAGGAAGAGCTGACCGAAGCCGCGCGCCTTCTCTTTGGCCTTGGGTGGAAGAGCGTCAAGCTCTATTTCATGTTGGGGCTGCCCAGCGAGACCGAAGAAGATTTACTGGGCATCGTCGATCTGAGCCGCAAAGTGTCGGCGGCGGGGAATCATCGTCGCCAAGTCACCGCCAGTGTCTCCACCTTCGTCCCCAAGCCGCACACCCCTTTTCAGTGGGCGGCCCAGGTCGGTCTCGAAGAAACCGAAGCACGACAAACCCTGCTCCGTCGCGAGCTACGCCGCTTCCGTCTGCAATTCAAATGGCACGATGCGCCGCTCTCGTTTCTTGAAGGAGTCTTCGCGCGGGGAGATCGTCGCCTCGCGATACCCCTGCTGACCGCCTACAAACTGGGGTGCCGGTTCGATGGCTGGACTGATCAATTCCGGCTTGAACTCTGGCAACAAGCGTTCACCGAGCATGGCATCGACCCGAACTTCTATCTGCGTCGCCGCCTGCTGGATGAGCCGCTGCCGTGGGATCATTTGGATAGTGGCGTATCGAAGAAGTGGTTACAGCGCGATTTGGCGAAATCCTTCACAGCGACGTTGACGCCAGATTGCAGCGTCGAGCGCTGTTCCTACTGTGGCGCGTGCGATTTCAAGACCGTGCGCAATGTCACGTACCATCTCAACGGAGCCAAAGTGGCGGACCACCGAGGTCCCCAAGTCGATGCCTGGGCCAAGACCGTGCTGCCGGAACATGACGCCTGGGGCACCCGGCAATGGCAGACGATGCAGAAGTCCAAGGTCCAAGGTCCAAAGTCTCAGGTCCAAGGTCCAAGGTCCAAAGTCCAAGGTCCCACACCTGAGAGCCCTGACAGTGAGCAGACAAGCGTGTTGTCTTCGCCAGTCTCAAGTCTCAAGTCGCAAGTCTCAAATCCCCAGCACCTAGCACCCAGCACCCAGCCCCTAGTCTCAGGCAACGCCGAGTCCTGGCTCGCTGGTGACCCGAACACCATCGCCATGAGCCTGGGAGACAAGAAACCCTCGGTGATCCGCATTCGGGTCACCTACAGCCGACATGGCGAAGCGTGCTTTCTGGGCGTCAAGGAGATCGCGACGATGTTCGCGCGCGCCTCGCGCCGCGCCCATTTGCCCATGGCCTACAGTCAAGGGTTTCACCCCTTGCCACGGATGAGCTTCGGCCCCGCGCTCTCCGTTGGGATCGAAAGTGAAGAGGAGTTTCTCGACCTTGAGCTGAGCGACATGCGCACCGCCGAGGAAGTGCGGGACGGTCTCGGATCGCAATTACCTCGCGGCTTCGCCGTGTATGCCGCGGAAGTGATGCCCCTGCGCGCGCCAAGTATCGACGAGAGTATCGCCGCGTATCGCTATCTCGTCTCCCTCGACGCGCTCCCGGACGCCAAGCGGACCCCGGCGATGTTGGCGACGCACTTGAGTGCCTTCGCGATGGCCGACACCTTTCCGATGCAAAAGTCCACGCGCACCGGAGCCAAGGCCATTGACGCCAAGCCCCTCATCGCGCGCCTTGCGCTCACCGCGCCGCTCCAGCTCAGTCTCGAAACAGTCAAGACACGCGCGGCCACACTGAAACCTCATGAGTTTGTCGGAGCGTTACTCGCTCTCACTCCGGAGGAAACCAAAGTGCTGCGCGTCAGAAAAATACAGACCATTCTTCATTCGTCTCTCATCCCCGACACTGACCTGGAAGACACGGGGAGTGAGGCGGACGAACAACATCTGCCACTCGAAGCGGCAGTGGATTAGCTTTTTCCCGTGCGTCAACGAATCATCATCAATTCTACTCCCCAAGAAACGAGAGTCGCGTTACTGGAAAACGAGACCCTCGTGGAAATTCACATCGAACGCGCCCAACAGCGCAGTATCGCCGGTAACATTTACAAAGGGCGCGTCGGACGCGTGCTTCCAGGCTTGCAAGCGGCCTTTGTCGATATCGGCTTGGAGAAAGCTGGCTTCATCCACGTCTCCGACCTCTTCGGCGGTCCGTTGCCACAAGGCTTCTTCGAGGACGACGACGAACATGCAGAGGACGGCACCGGAGAAGGAGCTGAGCTGGAGGACGGAGAAGACCACCCGGTCTCGGCGGACAGTCCGCTTCCGCAGCGTCCAGCCCGCGGACGACGCCCGCGCCCGCAGCAATACTTACCGGTTGAGGCGCGGATCAAGAAAAACGAGGAAATCCTGGTGCAAATCGCCAAGGAACCTCTTGGCACCAAAGGGCCGCGACTCACCGCGCACATCTCCCTGCCTGGGCGACATTTGGTCTATATGCCCACGGTTCGCCACCTGGGGGTTTCGCGCCGCATCGCCGACCCCAAGGAGCGCAAACGCTTGCGCGAGATCGTCCAAGAGCTGCGTCCCGCCGATGGCGGCTTCATTGTCCGCACCGCGTGCGAGGGGCTGCCCAAAAAAGAGATTCAGGACGACATGAAGTTCCTGCTCAAGCTCTGGGGCGGTATCGCCAAAAAGAGCGCCAGCGAGAGCGCGCCAGCCCAGGTGCACGACGACATGGATGTGGTGCTGCGCATCATTCGTGACCTGTTCACCGCCGATGTGGACGAGGTCATCGTCGATAACGCCCAAACCGGAGAACGGATCAAGGAGTTCGTCGCCACCTTCCTCCCGCGCGCCACCAGTCGGGTGAAGTTCTACGACGAGCCAGAACCGATCTTCGATCACTACAAAGTCGAACCGCAAATCGCCAAAGCGGTTGATCGTCGGGTGTTCTTGAAATCCGGCGGCTATCTGGTCATCGACCGCACCGAAGCCCTCACGGCCATTGATGTGAACACCGGACGGTTTGTTGGCAAGCGTGACCAAGAAGACACGATGCTGCAAACCAATCTGGAAGCCGCCAAGGTCGTCGTCGAGCAACTGCGGCTGCGCAACATTGGTGGGCTCATCATCATCGACTTCATCGACATGGACCGCGCGGCCAATCGCAATCGGGTCACCGAAGCGCTCCGGGATGCGCTCAAAAAAGATAAAACCCGCACCAGCATGCGCAAAATCAGCGAACTGGGCTTGGTGCAAATGACCCGCAAACGAACACGCGAGAGCTTGTTGCACACCTTGTGTGAGCCCTGCTCCTATTGCAGTGGCAAGGGGTATCTCCGCTCGGTGCCGACCGTGGCCTCGGAAATCCTCCGCCAGATTCGCAAACATGCCGCCCTCAACGAAGACGCCCAGACCATCACGGTCAAAGCGCATGCCGACGTGATTTCGTTTCTCTACGACGAAGAAGGCGAACGCCTGGATGATCTCGAACGGCTCTTGAAGAAGCGTCTGGTGTTTCGCGCCGCCGCCGATTTGCACCATGAGCAGTATGACGTCAGCGCGGCCGCGGGGAAACAAAGCGGGGGGTAAGCAGTTGATCGGTTCGGAGTCGTTGGCATTTGCTCATTGCATCATCGGGTGATCGGGCCATTGATAAAAACAGTCCCTCACTTCTGCAATCGCTCAATGGCCCGATGACGCAATGGCTCAAGGGCTCAATTCGTCGAGCAGCACTTTCGCCTCTCGCAAATCTTGAGTGTCAAACCCTTCGGTGAACCAACCGTACATATCCGCCAACCGCTGCCGGGCTTCGGCTTGCTTCCCCCGCCGCCGCCACAGCCGGACGAGGCTCATCGTCGCACGAAGCTCAAGAGACTTCGTTTGTGACTTACGGGCGATCTCGATAGCTTTCAGGAAACACGCCTCCGCCTCTTCTTGAGATTTGGGATTGAGGATTTGGGGGCTGGTCGTGGAAGACTTTGGACCTTGGACTTTGTTCAACTCGGAACTCAGAACTTGAAACTTTTGCGGCGTCAGCGTTCCTTTGAGCCGATACAACTCCGCCGCGTAAAGACGCCCGCCAGTGCGCTCCATCACCTCGAACGCTTCACTGAGAGCAGTGAGCCTCTCGTCAGGTTTCCCTGCTTGCTCACACGCTTCGGCGAGCATCATAAGGTAACGTGGAGGGTGTTCGACGCCGGAGGCGCTTCGGCCTCGACGTCGCTGCCGTTCCCGTGAGCCGGACGATCTTCGGGATGCGCGCTTACTTGTGCCCTCAAGGGCGCGCATCCGTAGGCAGTCGTCGAGCGTAAGGATCTTTTCTACTGAATTCCTCTCTCCCTCACCCTTTCTCTCTCCCAGCCGGGAGAAGAAACTCGGCACTCGGAACTTGAATCTCGCGAACTGAATGCCGTCACCCTTGCCGCCAACCCACAAGCTGTAGTAACACAACGGCAAAGGAGGGTTCCCTATGGCACGCTTGGGCCTCGTTCCGCGCGACGAGCTCGACCCCGAACTGCACGAGACGTTGACCGCATTTGAACGCGCCTGTCCTGACTTCAACCCCGCCGTGTTTCAGGTCATGGGCCAGAACCCGGAGCTGAGCAAGGCATTCTATCGGTTCTACATCCCCACTCGCCTCAACGGACTGCTCGATAGTCGGCTCAAGGAATTGGTGCGTCTGAAGATCGCGCAACTGAATGAGTGCCGCACCTGACAGCGCTCGCGGACTGCACAGGCTGTGCAGGAAGGGGTGACGGATGAGAGCGTGCTGGCGCTGACGGATTTCGCCAGCGCGCCACAGTTCTCCGCGCGCGAGAAACTCGCGTTGCGATTCGCCGAACGCATGGCGCTCAATCATCACACGATTGACGATGACTTTTTCCGTGATTTGCGCCGTGAATTCACGGCGGCGGAGATTCTTGAACTCGGTATGCTGACGGGTCTCTTCATTGGCTATGGTCGCCTCTTGTCGATCCTCGACTTGGAGAACCCGTCACCCACACCATAAAAAGGAGACGCACATGGCTGGATGCTTGGATGGAATTCGCGTACTGGATTTGGGGCGGTATCAAGCGGGCCCGCGCTGCGCCATGATTCTCAGCGATCTCGGCGCGGAAGTCGTCAAGGTGGAAGCTCCGGGCGGCGACGAATCGCGCGGACTGGGTCGGGTCTATTGGGGGTCCTACAACCGTGGCAAGAAGAGCATCACCCTCAATCTGCGTAGCGAACAAGGCAAAGCGCTGCTGCGCGAGCTGGTCCCGAAGTTCGATATGCTCTTGCAGAACTTCCGTCCGGGTGTGATGGACGCGATGGGGTTCGGCTACGAGACCTTAAAGACTCTCAACCCAAGACTGATCCTCATTAACGTGTCTGGCTTTGGTCAATACGGACCCTACAAGCATCGACCCGCGTATGACCCCATCGGTCAGGCGATGTCTGGCCTGATGAGCTTCACGGGATTTCCCGACGGCCCACCGATTCTGACTAATTCCCCGATCATTGACCGCATCACCTCGTTACATGCCACCATCGGCGCGCTCGCGGCGCTGCATCGACGCGACATGACCGGGCAGGGACAAGCACTCGATGTGAGTTTACTGGATACTGGCTACACCTTGATGGAGATTCCCATCTCGAACTATCTGTTGACCGGCAACGAACCCCAACGGCGCGGCAATCAACCAGGCGGCATCGCTCCGGCGAATGCGTATCTCGCTAAAGATGGCTGGGTGTACATCCTGGCGATTCCGCAGGATATGTGGGGCAAGTTCTGCCGCGCCATTGGGCATGAAGAGTTACTACAAGACCCGCGCTTCGCCACCATTCCCGCTCGCACGAGCAATACCGAGGTCATCAATACCCTTGTTACGGAATGGGCGCGGGAGAAAACGGTCGCGGAGATTGTCACGATCCTCGAACGGGCTGAGGTGCCGGTCGCTCCCGTGCACTCAATTGCTCAAGCCGCCCATGACCCGCATCTCAAGGAACGGCAAATGCTTGTCGAGATCGAGGACCAAGAGACCGGGCGCACGTTTGTACCTGGTCTGACCGTGAAGTTCTCGGAAACTCCGGGTGCTATCGGCCCGATTCCACGGCCTGGAGAACATAATCAGGAGGTGTATTGCGAGTTGTTGGGATATGACGTGAAGGATATCGCGCGCTGGCGGGAGGAAGGGGTGGTGTGATCTTCGAGTCACTCAGTGGCTGGGATGACCAACGGGAATCCCATCATGATGCGCACCGTTTATATTTCCAACTGAAACCGCACCGCCTCCACTATCTCACGCTGAAGGCGAGTGTCAGTCACGTGCCCCAACTCCTGCGTAAGTCGGCTCTTATCTAACGTGCGAATCTGATAGCAAAGGGCAATCGAATCAACCGGCAGACCAGCCGTACCGGCTGGCAACAACACTTCGTTAGGGTAGATAATCCGCGAAGGCGACTTACGAGAGGTGAGAGGAATAATGTTACTCCTCTCCTAGCAGGTCCCTGTACGTTTCCGTGCCGGTTTCGCAAGTACGACAGAAACTGAGCCCTCCTGTCCCATGCTACGCCGCGATAGCTTCCTGTAACGAAGGGCTGCGGAGGATAACACCGGTCCCCTGTTTCCCCTTCGTCAGACGAAGGAAATGAGTAACCGGAGGAGTCGTCAAGATTCGCCACAGGATCGGTTTGACATCAAGGTCCTCATCCAACCCTGGCAATAACAGTTTTCGCGCCGTGGCAACATGTCGTGAAAAATTGAAGATCGTCAGTCCTGCCGCAGTCTGCGTTTTAGGATCCACACGCAAGAGTATCTGGTCAGACAGTTGATAACCGGTCGCTGCGGTCGGCTGACCAAAAGTAAGATACAGAAT
>JABFSC010000084.1 GCA_013140885.1 Deltaproteobacteria bacterium
CAACATCTTTCAGGGACAGTCGCTTATTTTCCCTGGCTTGTCGTAATAGCAACGCGAGATTTTCCATACGGATGATTCCTCTCCCCCCTCCTCCAGCCACCCCACGTGCCCTCCGTTCCTGGAGCATATCCTGTGTGAGCTGGGGGTCAATGCGTCGTGAAATGTAGCGAAGATCGCGCCCGAAAGCGAGCGACCCTCTTTTCACTTTCACCCTGTTTACATAAGCTTCTTCCTGAGCGACACTCAGCCCCAGCACGCCTTGAGCGACACAAAAAGGGAGCTTGTCATGGCCAAACACGACTCAGCATTTCCGCTTCCCACACAGCTAGTGCAAGAAGTGGATCGGTTGTTTGACGAACTGATTCACCGCCCGTGGGGATTTCGTCGTCCCGCGGTCGCCATGTGGAAGCCAGAGATTGATCTCTACGAAACCGCGGTGGCTTTCATTGTTGAAGTGGATCTTCCCGGAATTCGCGAGGAAGATGTCGAGGTCACCGTTGACAATGGCGACCTCGTGCTGCGTGGCACACGGACGGTCTTACGCACGGCGACACAAGGAAATTTTCACTATCAGGAGCGTCACTCTGGCGATTTTTCTCGCCGGGTGCGGTTACCGGCCTCAGTCGATCAGACGCGGATTCACGCGGAGGTGAAACACGGGGTCTTGCGTGTCACGCTCCCCAAAACGCCACGAGAAAGGAACGTGTCATGAGTACCGAGACGACGGCTGCCCCGCCCTCCCACACCACGTTCGTTCCCGCGTCACCCGCTCTCGAACTGACTCCTGACCAACTCCGCTTTCGGGTCTCCTTGCCACCGGATTTTCATACGACGGCGGACATCACGCCAGGCACCGATTTCATTGGCCAAGAACGGGCCCGCGCGGCGCTCGAACTTGGATTGGGCATCACCAGTAGTGGGTTCAATATCTTCGTCTCCGGCCTCACCGGCTCGGAAAAGCTCGAAGCGCTCCGCAACTGGGTAGCCCGACACGCCCAGGAGGGCCAGACACCAGGAGACTGGATCTATGTCCAGAATTTCGGCCATCCCGATGCACCGCGCGCCATTCCCTTGGCTGCGGGACATGGCTGCCGCCTCAAACACTTGATGAGCGAGTTGGTCAAAACGCTCCGCGAGGAACTCCCCAAAGCCTTTCGCCAAGAAGCCTTCGATAAGGAAAAGACGCAACTCAAGGAAAAGTACGCCGCCCAAGCCCGGGCGCTAAACGAAGCCCTGGAAACCCGCGCTCGCGAAAAGGGCTTTGTCCTGCAAGCCAACTCCGCTGGTGGCATCATCCTCATTCCCGTCATCCAGGACAAACCGCTCGAAAGCCCGGAGGAGTTTGCCCGCCTGACCCCGGAAGAGCAACGCGCGATCGAGAAAAACCAGCGGGAGTTCGCCGAGGAAATGGTCGCTTTTTCAAGCAAACAGCAAGAAATCATGCGCGCGATGGTCGAGGATGTTCGGCAAATCGAGCGACGCTTTGGCGATGCGCTCCTGACGCCACTGCTGGCCAGGATCCGACACGAGATCACGAGCACCGAAGTGAACGAATATCTTGATGAGGTCAAAACGCACATCATCGAACATCTCGATGACTTCAAGGAACAAGAACGTCAGCCTCCCGCCATGCCGTTTCTGCCCTTCATGCCCCCCCAGGAGGAATTGCTCGACTACGAAGTGAATGTCGTGGTCGATAACGCCGCGACGAAAGGGGCCCCGGTCCTGGTCGAGAGTTCTCCGACCTATCTCAATTTGTTTGGCACCATCGAACGGGTGGTGGATCGTGCCGGGCGATTGGTGACGAATTTCACGCGCATCAAAGCCGGGTCATTGCTGCGCGCGCAAGGCGGCTACCTCGTATTCAACCTGGAGGATGCGCTCACCGAGCCCGCCGTCTGGAAAATGCTCAAACGCACCTTGAAGAGTGGCCGGATCGAGATGGAAACCTACGAGCCGTTCGCCATGTTTTCCACCTCTGGCCTCAAGCCCGAACCAATTCAAGTCCAAGTCAAAGTCCTCGTGACCGGCAGCCCGTCGCTCTATCACCTTATCTACAGCGTGGATGAGGAGTTCCGCGACATCTTCAAGGTGCACGCCGATTTTCGTCGCACCATGGAACTCGACTCCCAACATGTCATGGTCTACAGCCAGTGGATCGCGAAAATTTGTCACGCCGAAGGGCTCCCACATTTTGATCGCTCCGCCCTGGAGCGGATCGTGGAGTTCGGGGCGCGCAAGGCGGGCGATCGACAAAAAGTCTCCGCCTCCCACGCCGACATCGCCGATCTGGCTCGCGAAGCGGCGTACTGGGCACGCAAGGACAATGACACCCTCGTCTCGGCCCGTCACGTGCAAAAGACGATCGCCCAGCGCGTGTTCCGCTCAAACCGCATCGAAGAAGAAATCCATGACCTTATCACCCAAGGGACGATTCTCGTGGACATTGATGGCCACAAGGTCGGCCAGGTGAATGGCCTCTCGGTGCTCCAACTCGGCGAGCATAGTTTTGGCCAACCGTCGCGGGTCACCGCCAGTGTGGCGATGGGCCAAGCCGGGATTGTCAACATCGAACGAGAATCGCGGTTGAGCGGCCCGATTCACGACAAGGGATTGCTCATTCTGTCCGGCTATCTCCGCAATCGCTATGGCCAGGATAAGCCACTGACCGTCTCGGCGAGTCTCTGTTTCGAGCAGTCGTACTCCGGCGTGGAAGGAGATAGCGCCTCGTCCACTGAGTTGTACGCGCTGCTCTCCCGCTTGACGGAATTACCGATTCGCCAAGATTTGGCGGTCACGGGGTCGGTCAACCAATGGGGCGAAGTGCAAGCCATTGGTGGGGCGAACGAGAAGATCGAGGGCTTCTTTGATATTTGCCGAGTGCGAGGGCTCACCGGCCAACAAGGAGTGATGATTCCAGCGGCCAACGTGCGCAACCTGATCCTCCGGCCTGACGTGATCGAAGCGGTTGAGCGTGGACAATTTCACATTTACCCGATCCGCACGATTGACGACGGCATCGCCCTGTTGACCGGCGTCCGTGCGGGCAGCAGTGAAGAAGAAGGGACGGTGAACGGCTTGGTGAACAAGCGGCTACGTGAACTCGCGACCAATCTCAAGGCGTTCGGCGCGAGCGGGAATGGGGCAGATCCCAAGAAAACCGAGAAAGACGACGAACAACCAGAAAAAGACAAGCCGGAAGACCCGGCACGATAGCAGACCTGAGCCAAGCGCTCAGGCCCTCACGAGAGTAGTAACCTGCCCCGCACCTCTACGGACCGGGGTTTCACCCCCCGGTCCGTAGGGCTCACCGAGTATTGTTGTCATCATTGGTAATCGTCCCAATGCCTTGGCTATCAAAGACCGTCACTCCCGTCGCACCGCTCAGATTTACCGTAAACGTCTCGTTCGGCTCTATGACCGTATCACCAGTAATGTTCACGACTACGGTCTTGCTTGTTTGTCCGGCACTGAAGGTGAGTGGCATCACTGGGACTGCCGTGTAGTCACTGCCAGCCAGCGCACTGCCGTTAGCCGTGGCATAATTCACCGTCACCGGGAGCGCGCTTGCTGGTGATAACGTCACGGTGAACATAACCGTGCTCGTCCCACTGTTGCCCTCCACTTGGCTCGCGTCATTGATGCTCAAGACCGATCCTTCATCATTGAGAATCACGCCGATAGCTTGGTCATCAAAGATCGTTGCTCCACTCGCGTTGCTAAGGTTCAGCGCGAACACCTCGTTGGGCTCGAGCAGCGTGTCGCCAGCCACATTCACGACCACCGTCTGGCTCGCCTGACCAGGATTGAATGTCAGCGTTCCATTTTTGGCCGCATAGTCGCTGCCAGCCGTCGCGGTGCCGTTCGCGGTAGCGTAGTCCACAGTTACGAAGACTTTTGCGCCTTGCGTCAAGCTCACGGTGAAGATGAACGCCTTCGCCCCACTGTTCCCTTCCGCAAGGATGACATCAGTGACCCGCAAGATGAAACCATCATCATTGAGAATCGTCCCGACTCCTTGCCCATCAGTAAGCGTCGCCCCACTGGGAGCGCTGAGGTTCACCAGGAACGTCTCATTCTGTTCAATGCCTGTATCTCCTGACACCGGCACGCTGATGGTCTTGATTGTCTCTCCAGGGTTGAACGTCAGCGCTCCACTGGTGGCGGTATAGTCACCACCCGCCGTCGCGCTACCATTGGTCGTGGCATAATTGACCGTGACCAGAGCGGTGCTCGCCTGCGATAATGAGGCCGTGAAGACAAATGCACTCGTCCCACTATTCCCTTCTCCGCGTTTCACATCGTTGATCCGCAGCGTTCGGACATCGTCATTCGTGATGGTTCCTACCCCTTGCCCATCGGCGATCGTCGCTCCGCTGGCACCACTGAGGTTCACCAGGAAGCCTTCGTTCAGCTCAATGGTTGTATCGCCTAGTATATTCACCGTCACCGTCTTACTCGTCTGCCCGGCGGTGAACGTCAGCGCTCCACTGGTCGCGGTGTAGTCACTGCCCGCCGTCGCGCTACCATTAGCAGTAGCGTAGTTCACGGTTACCGTACCAACACTCGCTGGGCTTAAGCTCACCGTGAACGTCAGCGCGCTACTCCCACTGTTCCCTTCCACTTTACTCGCATCATTGATCCGTAGCGCGGAGAGCACGACAGGTACGTCGTCATTCGTGATCGTCCCCGTCCCTTGCGCATCGGCGATCGTCGCCCCACTG
>JABFSC010000292.1 GCA_013140885.1 Deltaproteobacteria bacterium
GTCCCGATGGGTCGCCGCGATGATGCGCACATCGACCTTGAGCGCGTGTTCGCCGCCGACACGCTCGAAGGACCCATCCTGGAGCACGCGCAACAGACGCACCTGCGCGGCGACGGGCAATTCACCAATTTCATCAAGAAAGAGCGTGCCCTCGTCCGCGCGCTCGAACCAGCCGCGGCGCGTGGCGGTGGCGCCCGTGAAGCTGCCTTTTTCATGGCCAAAGAGTTCCGTGTCGATCAGTTCCGACGGTATGGCCCCACAGTTGACCCGCAGGAATGGCCCCTGCGCGCGCGGGGAGCGCTCGTGAATGGCCCGCGCGATCACCTCCTTGCCCGATCCGGTTTCCCCCAGCAGCAGGACCGGGACATCCGAACGGGTCACCACCGCGACGCGCTCCATCACCGACCGCAAGCCACGGTCCGCGCCGACGATGGGGGCCGCGACTTCCTCTCGTCCAAGGCGGATGAGCAGGGAGCGGGTATCGGCCTCGGCGGCCTCGCGCAACGTCTGCAGTTCGTGCAGGCGATGGTCGTTGTCCAGGGCCACCGCGCAAGGTTCGAGCAAAGCCTGACAGACTCGCTCGTGTTCAGCGGTGACACGCGCCGAGGGCGGGGGCTGCAAGAACAAGAGCCCCGCCGTCTCATGTGCGCTGACGAGCGGCCCGACCATGACCTCTCCCTGTAAAAAAGATGGAGCGGCGGTACGGGCAATATGTTTGCCGTGCTGGTGCGAGGTCGCGTGATACATCTCCCCTCGCCGACACCAGCGCAGTAACCGCTCGATGTCCCGCGCCGGCCATTGCGTGGTCTCCCGTGGTGGTTCCTCGCCGCTTTTTGTCGCGGAAGCCACGGCCACGGTTTCCAGACGTGAACGCTCGCGCTCAATGCGCCGAATCACTAGACGCGCGAGCGGCATCCGTCGTCGCGCCATCGCGATCAAGAGGTCGGCGAACTCGCTGATCTCACTATGCCGACTGACCGCACGCCAGACGTCAAGCTGAAAGGGGAGAAGTGTTTCCATGAGTGGTGCTCCGTTGTATTTACTAGTTCAAGCCATTATATAGCACGGTAGCCAGGATATGTAACGGGCAAATGAGCGCTATCTACTTTCGCGATCGGCAAAGTGGACAGAGGGAAACATGGCTCGCCGTCTTCCTTCCATGAATTTGTTCGACATTTTCATCACGCCACTGTGGCCGCCGCGAGCGGGCTTGCTTGGCACCTCCCTTGCTCATTTGGTGTGCCGCTTCACGAACCGAAAGGGGCCCCATGAATATCAGAGTTTTCCTCCGCGCCGTTACACCGCTCCTTGTGGTGTTGAGCCTCGCCGCCCCCGCGCACGCGCAGAAAAGCATCACCTTGTTGAATGTCTCTTATGATCCCACTCGTGAGTTCTATCAAGAATTCAACGCGGCCTTCGCCACCTACTGGCAAGGAAAGACCGGCGAGGTGGTGACCATCAATCAATCGCACGGTGGCTCCGGCAAGCAGGCGCGCGCTGTTATCGACGGATTGGCGGGCGATGTGGTGACCTTGGCGCTGGCCTATGACATTGATGAAATCGCCCACCGCGCCAAACGCCTTCCCCCGGATTGGCGCACGCGGCTCCCCGACAACAGCGCGCCCTACACTTCGACGGTGGTCTTCATGGTGCATAAGGGCAATCCCAAGGGCATCAAGGACTGGGATGACTTGGTGAAGCCAGGGGTTGCGGTCATCACCGCGAACCCCAAGACTTCGGGCGGGGCGCGCTGGAACTATCTGGCGGCCTGGGGATACGCGCTCAAACAACCCGGCGGTGACGACGCGAAGGCGCAAGACTTCGTGACGCGGCTCTACAAGAACGTGCCGGTGCTCGACTCTGGCGCGCGCGGAGCGACCACCACATTCGTCGAGCGCGGCATCGGCGACGTGCTCATCGCCTGGGAGAATGAGGCATTGCTGTCTGTCAAGGAAATGGGCGCGGACAAATTCGCGATCGTCATTCCGTCGCTCAGTATTCTCGCCGAGCCGCCGGTCACGGTGGTGGATAAGGTCGCGGACAAGCGTGGCACCCGCGCCACGGCGCAAGCGTACCTCGAATATCTCTACACGGAAGCCGGACAGCAGATCGCCGCCAAGCATTATTACCGCCCGCGCTTGGCCACGGTAGCGGCGCAGTATGCGCAACAGTTTCCCACCGTGAACACATTCACCATTGATGAGGTGTTTGGCGGATGGGAGAACGCGCAGAAGTTGCACTTCGCCGATGGCGGCACGTTCGATCACATCTATCAGCCAGGCCAGTAACCTTCGCGGGGCACGCTCCAGGACGCTCATCAATGATACTCAAGCAGCGCAGCATTCTTCCCGGATTCGGTTTAGCGATGGGCTTCACGCTTGTGTACCTCAGCCTCATCGTGCTCATTCCCCTGGCCGCGCTGTTTCTCAAGACGACGACGATGGGCTGGGAGCAATTCTGGACGACGATCACCGCACCACGAGTGATGGCGTCGTACTGGCTCAGCTTCTACACCTCCCTCATCGCCGCGCTGCTCAACGCGATCTTCGGGTTGTTGATCGCCTGGGTGCTGGTGCGCTACTCGTTTCCTGGCAAGCGCATGGTTGATGCACTGGTGGACCTGCCGTTCGCGCTGCCCACCGCCGTCGCGGGGATTAGCCTCACCGCGCTGTTCGCGAAGAACGGTTGGTTTGGTCAGTATCTGGAGGCGTGGGGCATTCAGGTGGCGTTTACGCCGCTGGGGATCATCGTCGCGCTGACGTTTATCGGCATGCCGTTCGTGGTGCGCATGGTCCAGCCGGTCTTGGAAGATTTAGAGCCAGAGCTAGAAGAAGCGGCGATCAGTTTGGGAGCGAGCCGTGCCCAGACTTTTGTCCGTGTGATTCTGCCGTCGCTGATGCCCGCGCTGCTCACCGGCTTCGCCCTGGCCTTCGCGCGCGCCATCGGGGAATACGGCTCGGTGGTGTTTATCTCCGGCAACATGCCGATGCGCACGGAGATCACCTCACTGTTGATTATCACCAAGCTCGAACAATACGACTACGCGGGTGCTACGGCGGTCGCCGTCGTCATGCTGATCGCCTCGTTCGTGTTGATGCTGGTCATCAACGTGCTGCAACGCTGGAGCGGTAGCCGCTACATGTCCGTATAGCGTGAGATCGAATGAAGTTTACGAGTTTCGAGTTCCGAAAGTTCCCTCTCCCGGCTGGGAGAGGGGTAGGGTGAGGGGGATCAAGTGAACTTTCCAAGTCCCAAGTTCGCAAGCTCCACGGTGCCGCGCGTGACAACCGAACCTCCGCTGGTGCGCTTCCTCTTGATTGGCACAGCGCTGACCTTCCTGGGGCTGTTTCTGTGCGTCCCCGTACTGTCGGTCTTCGTCCAAGCGGTCCATAAAGGCTTTGGCATGTACCTGGCGGCGTTGACCGAGCCGGACGCCGTTGCGGCCATGCGCTTGACCGTGATCGCCGCCATGATCGCGGTGCCGCTCAATCTTGTTTTTGGCATCGCCGCCGCATGGGCCATCGCCAAATTTGAGTTTGTTGGCAAAAGCGTGCTGACCACGTTGATCGACATTCCGTTCGCCGTGTCGCCGGTGATTTCGGGGTTGATCTTTGTCCTCCTCTTTGGCTTGCAAGGCTGGCTGGGGCCGTGGCTAGAGGAGCATGACTACAAGATCATCTTCGCCGTGCCGGGCATCGTACTGGCCACGCTGTTTGTGACATTCCCCTTCGTCGCGCGCGAACTGATTCCGCTGATGCAAGAGCAAGGGACGGAAGAGGAGCAAGCCGCGCTCGTGTTAGGGGCCAGCGGCTGGCAAACCTTCTGGCGCGTGACTCTACCCAATATCAAATGGGGGCTGTTGTACGGCGTGCTGCTGTGCAACGCGCGCGCGATGGGCGAGTTTGGCGCCGTCTCGGTGGTCTCCGGTCACATTCGGGGGCAGACCAATACGTTGCCGCTGCACGTGGAGATTCTCTACAACGAATACAATTTCGTGGCCGCGTTCGCGGTGGCGTCGTTGTTGGCGTTGTTGGCGCTGGTGACCCTGCTGGCGAAAAGTCTCGTGGAGTAGCGGCTGATACATCCCAGCGTGGCGATGGAGCGAGACCTCGTGGAGGAAAGACAATGAGTATCGCGGTGGAACACATTGGCAAGACGTTCGGGCGCTTCACGGCCCTGAATGACGTGAACTTCGAGGTGCCCACCGGTGAGCTGGTGGCCCTGCTGGGCCCGTCGGGCTCCGGAAAAACCACGCTCCTGCGCATTATCGCCGGGCTGGAGGCGGCGGACCAGGGACGGGTGCTCTTTTACGGAGAAGATGCGACGCAACGCAGTGTTGGCGAACGGCAGGTGGGGTTTGTCTTTCAGCACTACGCTTTGTTTCGTCACATGACGGTATTCGAGAACGTCGCCTTTGGGTTGCGCGTCCGGCCCCGGCGCGTCCGTCCGAGTGAACAAGAGATTCGCGCGACGGTGCAGGACTTGTTGCAGATGGTGCAACTCGAGCAAATGGCCGCGCGCGATCCGTCGCAACTGTCGGGTGGACAACGCCAACGGGTCGCGCTGGCGCGGGCGCTGGCGGTACAACCGCGCGTGTTGTTGCTAGACGAACCGTTCGGCGCGTTGGACGCGCAAGAGCGGAAGGAGCTGCGCCGCTGGTTGCGACGGCTGCATGACGAGATGCACGTGACCAGCGTGTTCGTGACGCACGACCAAGAAG